>NZ_JBHUYJ010000112.1:0-26406 GCF_042668715.1 Streptomyces sp. NPDC057271 | reverse complement strand
GTACACACAAGGTGTACCGGGCCCCGCGGCGTTGCTCAGGCCGTGCCGTCCGTCAGGCGGACTTCCGGCTGTCGCGCGGATGCACGGCGATGTTCATGGCGCCGGAGCGAAGGACCGCCAGCCTCTCGGCCAGGACCTCCTCCAGTTCCTCGCGGGTGCGCCGCTCCATGAGCATGTCCCAGTGCGTACGCGCCGGCTTGCCCTTCTTCTCCTCGGGGCCGTCCCCGTCCACCAGGAGTGCCTGGCTGCCGCAGACCTTGCACTCCCACTCCGGCGGAATTTCCGCTTCCACCGAGAAGGGCATCTCAAAACGATGGCCCTTCTCGCATGCGTACTCCACGGCCTGGCGCGGGGCCAGATCGATGCCGCGGTCGGTCTCGTAGCTGGTCACCACGAGGCGCGTGCCGCGAAGAGCTCGCTCACTCATGAATCGTGCCTCCCGGGCTTGTCGCCCACAGGACAGGTGTCGCTGTCGTCGTCATCCGGTCAACGTCCGGTCGGCGGTAAAGATTCCCGTTCCGGGTCATGCGTCGCCCGTCGTGCCGCCCTTGTTCTACCCACCAGTGCCCGGTTTGTCACATCTGACAGCAGATGTCACCCAGCGTCTTCACCAAAGCAGCACGCAGTAACGGTCCGCCTGGCAGGCCAAAGGCGTACACTACCGGCCTTTCACTTCCGCGTCTAAATCCGCTCCGGAACCGGGTTGCCCGCGGCGGCCACGGCACGGCGTACCGGTACCCGCGCGAGCAGGAGAAAACCGGCCGCGAAGAAGATCACCAGGGAGATGATGGCATCTCGGTAGCTCCCGGTCAGCTGATACGCGAGTCCGAACACCAATGGGCCCAGCCAGCTCAGGCCGCGGTCGCTCATCTCGTAGGCCGAGAAGTACTCCGCCTCCTTGCCCCGCGGGACGAGATGTGAGAACAGCGACCGGGACAGCGCCTGGCTCCCGCCGAGCACCAGACCGATCGCCGCCGCCAGACAGAAGAACGCCACCGGCGCGCCGGCAGGCAGGAAGTACCCCGCGCCCAGGATCAGCGTCCAGATCGCCAGCGATCCCAGGATCGTGCGCTTGGCACCGTACGAACGGGCCAGCCGCCCCATGCCGAGGGCGCCCGCGACCGCGAGCACCTGGACCAGCAGCACCGCGGTGATCAGCGTCGTCTGGTCGAGGCCCAGTTCCTTGGAACCGTAGATCGACGCCTGGGAGATCACGGTCTGCACCCCGTCGTTGTAGACGAGGTAGGCGAGGAGGAAGGACAGCGTCAGCGGATACCGGCGCATGTCCTTCAGCGTCGCCACCAGCTGCCGCCAGCCTCCGCCGACCGTCCCCTCGCCCTGCGGCTGGACGTGCCGGTCGCGCAGCCGCCGCAGCGGCACGAGAGTGAAGGCGCCCCACCAGAGTCCGGCCGAGGCCAGGCAGATCCGCACCGCCGCCCCCTCGGAGAGCCCGAACGACTCGTGGCCCGAGTACAGGACGAGGTTGAGCACCAGGACGAGCGCCCCCGAGGTGTAGCCGAACGCCCAGCCGCGTGAGGAGACCGCGTCCCGCTCGTCCGGCTCGGCGATCTGCGGCAGATAGGCGTTGTAGAGCACCATCGAGACCGCGAGTGAGGCGTTCGCCACGATGAGCAGGAAGGCGCCCAGCAGATAGCGGTCGCCGCTCAGGAAGAACATGCCCAGCGTTGCGGCCGCGCCGGTGTACGCGGCGGCGGCGAGCAACGGCTTCTTGCGGCCTGTACGGTCCGCCACCGCGCCCACCAGCGGCATCACCACGACCGCCAGCAGGATCGAGGCCGAGACGGAGTACGCGAACAGCGAGCCGGCCCGCACCGGTATGCCCAGTGGGTGGACGAAGCCGTCCCCGTCCGCCGCCGACTCGGCGACCGCCGTCAGATAGGGGCCGAGGAAGACCGTGACCACGCTCGTCGAGTAGACCGAGCAGGCGAAGTCGTAGAAGTACCAGCCGCGCTGCTCGCGTCTGCGTTCGGCCGGATCGGCGGCGGACCGCTCCGGCTCTGTGGTGTCTGCAGTCAAGACCGCGGCCCCCTCGTTCGTCCCCGTGGTGGACGCGCGCTCAGACCCACACGCCCCGGTCGGTCATCACTGCACGCAACGTCTCCAGATGATCGGTCATGATGCCATCCACTCCCAGGTCCAGGAGAGAGTTCATGCGCTCCGGCTCGTTGACCGTCCACACGTGGACCTGGAGCCCTCGGGCGTGGGCCTCGCGCACGAAACGGCGGTCCACGACCGTGATACCGCCCTGGCGCTCCGGGACCTGCGCGGCGACCGCGCCCGCGCGGAGCGCCGCCGGGATGCCGAGGGAGCGCAGGCGCAGCCCGGCGATGCCCTTGACGCCGTACGAGGTCGCGAGCCGCGGTCCGGCCAGGCGCTGCGCCCGGGCCACCCGGCTCTCGGTGAAGGAGCCGACGCAGATCCGGTCCCACGCCCCGGTCCTGCGGATCAGTTCGACCAGCGGGACCAGGGAGGACTCGGCCTTGAGGTCCACGTTCCAGCGGGCCTCGGGGAACTCCTCGAGGAGTTCCTCGAAGAGCGGCAGCGGCTCCTTCCCGGCCACGCGCGCCTCGCGGACGGCGGCCCACGGGAGGTCGCGGATCCGCCCGGCGGTGTCCGTCACGCGGTCGAGCGTCGAGTCGTGGAAGGCGACGAGGGCACCGTCCGCGGTGGTGTGCACATCGGTCTCGAAGTAGCGGTATCCGGCCGCCGCGGCCCGGCGGAACGCCGCCGCGGTGTTCTCGAGGCCGTCCGCCGTGCCGCCGCGATGGGCGAACGGGATGGGGGACGGATGGTCCAGGTAGGGGTGGCGTACGCGAGTCACGGCCGCAGTATGGCCTGTTTCGGTGTCCCGGAGGCGACCACGGTGCTGCACGTGTCCTGCTCGGGGACGGCGAAGCGGCGCAGGAAGAACTGGGCGAGCGGGCCGATGGCGAGGGCGTAGAGGATCGTGCCGGCGCCGACCGAGCCGCCGAGCAGGAAGCCGGTGACGACGACGGCGACCTCGATCGCCGTGCGCACCGAGCGGATCGAACGGCCGGTGAGCCGGTGCAGTCCGGTCATCAGTCCGTCGCGCGGCCCCGGGCCGAAGCGGGCGGCGATGTACAGCCCGGTCGCCGCCCCGTTGAGGACGATGCCGAGGACGAGAAGGGCGATCCGCGGGGCGAGCCCGTCGAACTCCGGGGCCAGCGCGAGGGTCCCGTCCATGGCCACACCGATGACGAAGACGTTCGACACGGTGCCGAGGCCGGGCTTCTGCCGGATCGGGATCCAGAGCAGCAGCACGGCCGCCCCGACGATGATCGAGACGACCCCGATGGTCAGTCCGGTCCGCTCGGCCAGGCCCTGATGGAGGACGCCCCAGGGCTCCAGGCCGAGGCCGCCGCGCACCAGGAGCGCCGAGCTGATCCCGTACAGCGCCAGTCCGATGTACAGCTGCGAGAGCCGGCGGGGCACATGACGGCCGGTGAGCCGGCCGCGGAGGCCGGAGGCGATGGACAAGTGGTGCCCCCTGTGTGGTGGTGGTGGACTGACTCATGACACTCTGTGGCGGGGGATCGGACGCCAACCATGGCCAATTCGAGGAAGGTGGACTGAGTTCCATGGCTCAGTGGACCTCTGCGGTCGGGGCGACTCAGCTCGCTCGACAGCTCCAGGCGCAGCAGCCCCGCCCGGCCGGGCCGGGCACGCGCAAGCCGCCCGCCTACCGCGCGCTGGCCGACGGGATCCGGCTCCTCGTCCTGGAGGGCCGGGTGCCGGTCGCGGCCCGGCTGCCCGCCGAGCGCGAGCTCGCGGTCGCGCTGACCGTGAGTCGTACGACGGTGGCGGCCGCGTACGAGGCGCTGCGCGCCGAAGGGTTTCTGGAGTCCCGGCGCGGGGCCGGCAGCTGGACCGCCGTACCGGCCGGGAACCCGCTGCCCGCGCGCGGCCTCGAACCGCTGCCGCCGGAGTCGCTCGGCTCGATGATCGACCTCGGCTGCGCGGCGCTGCCCGCGCCCGAGCCCTGGCTCACCCGGAGCGTCCAGGGCGCGCTGGAGGAACTGGCGCCGTACGCCCACACGCACGGCGACTACCCGGCGGGGCTGCCCGCGCTGCGGCAGATGCTCGCCGACCGGTACACCGAGCGCGGCATCCCGACCATGCCCGAGCAGATCATGGTCACCACCGGCGCGATGGGCGCGATCGACGCCATCTGCCACCTCTTCGCCGGGCGCGGCGAGCGGATCGCCGTCGAGTCGCCGTCGTACGCGAACATCCTCCAGCTCATGCGGGAGGCCGGCGCCCGGCTCGTCCCGGTGGCCATGGCCGAGGGGCTGGCCGGCTGGGACCTGAACCGCTGGCGTCAGGTGCTGCGGGACGCGGCCCCCCGTCTCGCGTACGTCGTGGCCGACTTCCACAACCCGACCGGCGCGCTGGCCGACGAGGACCAGCGGCGGCAGTTGGTGGACGCGGCCCGCTCGGCGGGCACGGTGCTCGTCGTCGACGAGACGATGTCCGAGCTGTACCTGGACGACCGTGCGCAGATGCCCCGGCCGGTCTGTGCCTTCGACCCGGCAGGCGCGACCGTGCTGACGGTCGGCTCCGCGAGCAAGGCGTTCTGGGCGGGCATGCGGATCGGCTGGGTCCGGGCCGCTCCCGACGTGATCCGCTCACTGGTGGCCGCTCGGGCCTACGCGGACCTCGGGACCCCGGTCCTGGAGCAGCTCGGCGTCAACTGGCTGATGCGGACGGGCGGCTGGGAGCAGGCGGTCACCATCCGTCGCACGCAGGCGCGTGAGAACCGTGACGCGCTGGTCGCGGCCGTGCGGGCGCAGTTGCCGGAGTGGGAGTTCGACGTCCCGGCCGGCGGCCTGACGCTCTGGGTCCGCACGGGCGGGCTCTCCGGCTCGCGGCTCGCGGAGGTCGGCGAGCGCGTGGGTGTCCGGGTGCCCTCGGGGCCGCGGTTCGGTGTCGACGGCGCCTTCGAGGGGTACGTACGGCTGCCGTTCACCGTCGGCGGCCCGGTCGCCGAGGAGGCGGCGTCCCGTCTGGCGGCCGCGGCCCGGCTGGTGGAGTCGGGTGCGGGGACGGGCAACGAACAGCCCCGGTCCTTCGTGGCGTAGGGCGTGACGCGCGCGTTGTGGGCGCCCGTTCTGCCGGGGCGGAACGGGCGGGAACAACGGGACGGCGTCCCCGCGGACGCGTTCCGCTGACCAGCGCTCCTACCCCCCCGGGGCGTTGTGCCTTCGGATGCTTCGGGGGGCGGGGCGGGGCGCGGGGTGGTGGCGCGGTCAGCCCTCGGCCGGGACCGGGGCGTGGCGTGGCGGCGGACCGGGGTCCGGAGAGGGCGAAGGACCGGGCGCAGGCGCCGGGCCGAGGTCCAGGGCGGGCCCCGGGTCCGGGTCCGGAGCCGATCCGGGGGCCGCCGGGACCGCCGTCGTCGTCGCGTCCTGTCGTTCCGGCAGGAGCGCCAGGACGGCCTGGCGGTGCGACTCGCTCGTCGCGTCGTCGTACGGGTCCGGCGTGGCCGGCACTTGAAGGCGCAGGACCGGCCCCGTACCGAGGCGGGCGTAGCCACGGCCCGGAGGGACGACCGGGACCGGGGTGGTGTGGGGCGCGGCACCGAGGACCCACTCGATCTGGTCGGGCGAGGCGGGGCCGAGCACGACCCGGGCGCGTGTGTGCGTCCGTACCGTCTCGCTCAGCGTGTCCACGCTGTCGAACTGCTCCGCCACCACCACCGTGACCTGCGCGGCCCGTCCGTGCCGCAGCGGCACCTGGAGGAGCTCCTGGGGGTCGCGCCGCCCGTCGGCCGCCGCCAGGTGACCGAGGATGCTCGGCCGGTCGAGCAGGATCCACAGCGGGCGCCGGGTGTCGTCGGGGGCGGGACGGCCAGCCTGACGGGCCCGGTTCGCCGCGATGAGCCGCCGCTCCGTCTCGTGCGCCGCCCACTCCAGGCTCGCCAGTGCGCCCGCGAGGCCGCACTCGACGGCCAGGACACCGGCGCGGCCGGTCAGACATGCGTACTCGCCGGTGCCGCTGCCCTCCACGATCAGGACGTCGCCGTGCGGCAGGGCCTGCAGGGCGATCGAGCGCAGCAGCGAGGTCGTGCCGCTGCCGGGCTGGCCGACGGCGAGCAGGTGCGGCTCGGTGGAGCGCGGGCCCGTCCGCCAGATGACGGAGGGCGCGTCCTCCTCCCCGTCGGACGCGACGACCGGCACCGTCCGCTGCACGGCGTCGGCATCGGTGAAGCCGAGCACGGTCTCGCCGGGCACGGTGACGAACCGCTGGGCTGCGATCGTCGTGGGCAGGGCGGACAGCACGCTCATGACGAGCTGGTTGCCCTCCTCGTCCCAGTCGAAGCGGTACTCGCGGCCGCGCCCCGACTTGGCATGCAACAGCTGCTCGATCCGGGCGCGCGAGGCGGCCTCGCCGTCGGTGAAGTACGCGGGGTACTTGATCCGCAGGCGCGTCAGGCGCCCGCTCTCGTCGAAGGCGTGGTCGCCGAAGGCGCGGCTCCAGTCGCCACCGTGGGCGAAGAGGGGAGCGGGGTCCTCGGGGACCGAGAAGTAGGGCACAAGGGCCTCGTAGAGGCCCTTGAGGCGTTCGATCTCCGAGTCGTCGGGCCCGGTCTTGACGACCGGGCGCTCACGGCCCGTCCACGCGGCCGCCCCCATCACCGTGACGAGGGCGAGCAGCGGACCGTAGGGGACGAGCGCGACGACGAGGACGCAGGCCGCGACCAGGAGCAGCGTGGGACCGCGCCGCTCCTTGGGGGTCGCGGCCCACCTGGCACGCGCGGTCGCGGCCAGCCTCCGCAGACCACGAGTGATCGTGATCAGCGGATGGAGCACATCGGTGGCGCTGTCGGCGGCCGTGCGCGCGATCTCTCGACTGCGAGCGATCCGGTCGCTGCCGCTGCTCAGAATGCGGGGGAGTGGTCGCCGGGCCACGTCGTACTCCTGGAGTTGTGGAAGGGACTGTCGGGCGTCAGAACTTGATCCCGCCCAAGAGGCTGGCGAGGCTCTGGCCGCCTGCTGTGATGCTCGGGGCGATGGCGGTGCCCGCGAGGTAGAAGCCGAACAGCGCGCTGACGAGGGCGTGGGACGCCTTCATCCCGTCCTTCTTGAAGAACAGGAAGCAGATGATGCCGAGCAGGACCACGCCTGAGATGGACAGGATCATGAGGTGTTCTCCTGGTTGAGGGGACAGTCACCATGAGTCCTTCCAGGTTCACAGCAAGTATCTATGCGATTAAAGGTGCATATGGGTGAATGTCGGGCGATTTCACTTGACTGGCGGATGTGGAGGTCTCGCCCGGGTGGCGAAACGCGCGGAGCGCGCTAGCACGGGAGGCGCTCGCGCCCCGGATGAGCTGCGGTGATCTTTGCCGTGGACGCCCCGCGTCATGTCGCCGGACGGGCAGTACCCTGTCGATTCACTCGTACGGCGGCGGATGCCGTGCGGGCGTCACGGTTCCGTGGAGAGAGAGGCGGGAACATCCGATGAGCGAGACTCCGGACCCCGAGGTCGTCGAGCTGGCGAGCAAGGTCTTCGACCTGGCGCGCACAGGGGACGCGGAGACGCTGGCCGCCTACCTGGACGCGGGCGTCCCCGCGAACCTCACCAACGACAGGGGCGACTCGCTCGTCATGCTCGCCGCCTACCACGGGCACGCCGACGCGGTCACCGCCCTGCTGGCGCGGGGTGCCGACGGCGACCGCGCCAACGACCGCGGACAGACTCCGCTCGCGGGCGCGGTCTTCAAGGGCGAGGACGCCGTCGTCCGCGCGCTGCTCGCCGGCGGCGCAAATCCGGAAGCGGGGACTCCGTCCGCCGTGGATACTGCTCGGATGTTTGGGAAGGCAGAACTCCTGGAGCTGTTCGGCGCCCGGTGAGGTCCCGGTGAAGATCGGGGGCGAGATCCGGGTGAACGGGCACTGAACCCCAGGTGAGAGCGGTGTCGTAAATGTGGTCGCGGTGGCGAAATGGCTGGGTCATCATGACGTCGGGCCCGCAAGGGGCCACCGACGAGAGGCAGAGGAAGATGGTCAACACCAAGCGAAGGACGACGGGCGGCTCGACATGTTGCTGCGCGGCCTAGGCGATCACCAGTGCCCCGTACTTCCGGTCGTGTCGACAGCTTGATGTGAGGCGTCTTCCATGTTCGATCCAGTCATAGCGCCGAGCGGCACCCTGCTCGGCCTGCTGCAGAGGGGCCGCGGCGACGGCACCCTGCACGCGCTCGCCGCCCCCCGTGCCGAGGCCCTCGCGGCCCTGAACCACTGCGTTCTCAGCGACCCCCGCCACGACTGGCAGGTCGAGAACCGGTCGCTCTACTACGCACGGCTCTACCTCGACCTCGCCGGCGGGCTCGAGGAGATCGAGGCCCACCTCTTCGGCGCCGAGGACCACTTCGACACCGGGGAGAACCGGACCGGGCTCGCGCTCGCCGTCCTCGGGCACCTCGCCTCCTACGGCCGCCAGGACGCCCTGGTGCTGCTGCGGCGGTACGCCGCGACCGGCACCAACTGGGCGTGGGCCCTCGACGAGCTGGCCCTGCGTGACGACGACGCGGGCCTTCGCTCGCTCGCCCTGCCCGTCCTCGCCCGCTTCCCGGCCGGCCCGGAGGGCGACGCCGACCTGTCGAGCGCCGTACGGGACGCCTTCGAGCCCCGTCCGTGGCGGCTGTGGGCCGAGGACCGGCGCGAGGCCGTGGGCGCCCGGGTCAGGGCAGCCCAGGAGCGAGGCTCCTTCGACCGCTGGCAGCGCCAGATGCGGCCGAGCGGGCCCCGCCCCGGCTGGAGCGTCCAGGCGGTCTTCGACTGGGCCCAGGAGGGTCTGGAGCGCGGCGCCGTGCTGCACGGGCCCGCCGCCCGCTGTCTCACCGCCGTCGCGGGACCCGAGGACCGGCCGCTGATCGTCGAGGCCGCCCGCTGCGGACCCGACGGGGCGCGCTGCGCCGCCCTGCACTACCTCGCCGAGTCACGCGATCCCGCCGTCCTCGACCTCATCGAGGCAGCGGCCGACAGCGACTCCCGTACCGTCGCCGAGGCCGCCGTCGCCGCCTTCGAGCGGATGTGCGGCGAGGCCGCCGTCGACCGTGCGCGCGGCTGGGTCCACCGGCCCGACGCGCTCGGCACCGCCGCCGCGGGCGTCCTCGCCTGCCGGGGTGGCGCCAAGGACGCCACGCTCGTCCTCGGAGCCCTGCGTGAGACCGTGCGGTCCGCGGGTCCCGACGCGACCGCCCTCTACACCCTGGTCGACGGCGCCGGGCGCCTCGGCATCGCCTGCGCCGCCCCCGTGCTGCGCCACGTCTACCGGGAGACCGCCTCCTCCCAGCTCCGAGGCCGAACCGCCCGCGCCCTCGCGGCCACCGACCCGACGTTCCCGACGGGCTTCGCCGTCGAATGCCTCTGGGACTGCGAGGAGACCACGCGCGAAGTCGCCGCGCTGCACGCCGAGACCGGCGACGTCCGTGTCGCGGAACGACTGCGGCGGCTCGCCGTCGACCCGGCCGAGGAGGCCGAGGTCCAGACGGCGGTCCGTAACCGGATAGGCCCGGACCTTCAGGTCTGACCCCGGGCCCGCCCCGTCGGGCCCGACCCCTCGCGCCCGACCGCGGGTCCGACGCCGGGGCGCGGCTCTCCGACCGCGGGTCCGACGCCGGGGCCCAGGGTCCGGCCCGGGCGCGCCCCCGGCCTTGGTTCCATCCGACCCCGGGCCAGAGTTCGCGCCACCCAGCGGCGGGTCCGACCCGGGCCCGAGCCCGGCCGCAGGCCCGCCCCGGGCCCGGCCCCGCCCCCGGCCTCGGGTCCGTCCGGCCTCGGCCTCGGCGCCCTGACGTGTGGCGCCCCGGGCTCGGGCCCAGACCCCGGGCCTGCGGGGGTGGGCGACGGCTCGCCCGGCCGGGTACGCAGGCCACGCGGGTGCCCCGCGGCGGTACCGTCCCCGGGGATGGACCAGGCGCCTGCGCGACGCGCGTCCGGCGCCGCCCGGCCCGAGGGGCAAACGCTCATGGGACGTTCCCCGGGCGTCCAGATGCATGTCGGCGGGAACACGCCGGGCGCGACGACAACACCGGTATGCGTGTCGTCATCGTCACCGAATCCTTCCCACCCGATGTCAATGGTGTGGCGCACTGCGCCCAGCAGACCGCGCGCCACCTCGTCCGCCGTGGTCATGACCCGCTCGTCATCGCCCCGGCCGTCGCCGGATCCACCGACACCCCGGACGCCGACGCGCCCTGCCAGGTCGTGCGCGTACCGTCCCTGCCCCTGCCCGGCTACCCCCAGGTGCGCGTCGCCCTCCCCAGCCGCCGCCTCGCCACGGCCGTCGCCGCCCATCGGGCCGACGTCGTCCACCTGGCCGGCCCCTTCGTGCTCGGCGTACGCGGCATGGCGGCCGCGACCCGCCTCGGACTGCCCGCCGTCGCCGTCTACCAGACCGACCTCGCCGGCTACGCCCGCACCTACGTCGGCACCGGGGAAGGCGCCGCCTGGCGCAGACTGCGGGCCGTCCACGGCGCCGCCGACCGCACCCTCGCGCCGTCCACCGCCGCCGCGCGTGACCTGGAGACGCACGGCATAGGCCGCATCCGGCTCTGGGGGCGAGGCGTCGACACCGTCCGTTTCCGCCCCGACCTGCGCGACGACGGCCTGCGCCGCGAACTCGCTCCCGACGGCGAACTCATCGTCGGCTACATCGGCCGCCTCGCCCCGGAGAAGCGGGTCGAGCTGCTCTCCGGTGTGTGCGGACTGCCCGGCGTACGGGTCGTGGTCGTCGGCGACGGCCCCAGCGAGCCCGCGCTGCGCGCCGCCCTGCCAGACGCCCGCTTCCTCGGCCGTCGCACGGGTGACGAGCTGGCGCGGATCTTCGCCTCGCTGGACGTGTTCGCGCACACCGGCCCGTACGAGACCTTCTGCCAGACGGTGCAGGAGGCGATGGCGAGCGGCGTCCCGGTCGTCGCCCCGGCCGCCGGCGGGCCGCTGGACCTCGTCGACCACCGCCGGACCGGTCTCCTCGTCCCGCCGGACGACACCACCGCGCTACGGGACGCCGTCACCTCGCTCGCCGAGGCGCCGGTCCTGCGGGCCGTCTACGGGCGGGCGGGCCGGGCGGCCGTCGAGGGCCGGACCTGGGAGGCCGTGGGCGACGAGCTGATCGGCCACTACCTGGAGGTCCTGCGCGAGCGGACGGCGGTGGCGGCATGAGAGGCCCCGCGATACCCCGGCCGCTGCGCATCGTGCGGCTCGCCAACTTCGTCACCCCCACCTCGGGGGGCCTGCGCACCGCCCTCGAACAGCTCGGCCGCGGCTACCTCGCCGCCGGGCACGAGCCCGTCCTGATCGTCCCCGGAGACGTGGAGAGCGACCGGATCACCGATCAGGGGCGGATCATCACCCTCCCCGGACCCGTGCTCCCCGCCACCGGCGGCTACCGCGTCCTCGCCGACCGGCGCCGCGTCCGCCGGATCCTGGAGGAGCTCGCCCCGGACCGCATCGAGGTCTCCGACCGCACGACCCTGCGCTGGACGGGGGAGTGGGCGCGACGCGCCAGGGTGCCCTCGGTGATGGTCTCCCACGAGACGGCCGACGGCGTCCTGCGGACCTGGGGCGTGCCCCCGGCCGCCGCGGCCCGCGCCGCCGACCGGCTCAACCGCCGTACGGCGTGGGGGTATTCGCGGATCGTCTGCACGACCGAATGGGCGGAGCGGGAGTTCGTACGGATCGGGGCCCGCAACGTGCTGCGCGCGCCGCTCGGCGTGGACCTGGACCGTTGCCGGCCGGGGCGGCGCAGCACCGTTCTGCGGGCCAGGCACGCGGACGGCGAGCGGGTGCTGCTGCTGATGTGCTCGCGGCTCTCCGTGGAGAAGAGGCCCGGAACCGCCCTGGACGCCCTCGCGCACCTGCGCGGCCAGGGGGTGCGCGCTGCGCTCGCCGTGGCGGGTGAGGGTCCGCTGCGGGGCGCTCTGGAGCGGCGGGCGCGGGAGGAGCGACTTCCGGTGCGCTTCCTGGGGCACGTCGACGACCGCGAGACCCTGGCCGACCTCCAGGCCTCCGCCGACCTCTGCCTGGCCCCCGGGCCTGCCGAAACGTTCGGTCTCTCGGCCCTGGAAGCCCTCGCCTGCGGGACCCCCGTCGTCGCGAGCGCCTCCTCCGCGCTCCCCGAGGTCATCGGCGACGCGGGTGCCTGCGCCACGGACGACGCGGCCTCCTTCGCGGAAGCCGTCCGTAAGGTGCTCGACCGCCCGGAGCCGCCCCGTCGCGCGGCGGCACGCGCGCGTGCCGAACTCTTCGGCTGGGACCGCTCCATCGCCGCGTTCCTCGACGCCCACGACGCGGCGCAGACCACGATCCGCGTGGCGCCGCAGGGGGTGCGGACATGACGACCGCCCGGACATCGGATCCCGTCGCCTGGATACCGGATCCATCCTCCCTGGCAGGGGATCCCATCGCTCGGACATCGGATCCATCCTCCCGGGCATCGGATCCATCCTCCCGGGCAGGAGATCCCATCGCCCGGACATCGGATCCGATCGTCGAGGTGGGCACCGCCGTCCCGTCCCAGACCGGCGACACGCGCATGGACGTCATCCCCGCCCCCCGTCGCGAAGCCTGTGCCCATCCCGTGACGTCCGCGTCGACCGCCACTCTCGTGCCGCCCGCACCGCTCCGCTTCGCCGTGCTCGGGGACTCCCTCAGCGAGGGCGTCGGCGACCGCGTCGACGGCACCTGGCGCGGCTGGGCCGCGCTGCTCGCCGCCGGGCTCGCGGGACCCGGGCAGCACCTCGAATTCCGTAACCTCGCGATCAGCGGCGCCCAGAGCAGGGAGGTCGCCGAACGGCAGGCACCCGAGGCCGTGGCGTTCCGCCCCCACCTCGCCTCCGTCGTCGTCGGCGTCAACGACACCCTGCGCCGTACCTTCGACATCGAACAGCTCGCCCGCCGGCTCGACCGGGTGTGCGCGGACCTCACCGCGAGCGGGGCCGTACTCCTCACCGCCTGCCTGCCAGACCCCGGCCGGATGCTCGGCCTCCCCCCGCCGCTCGCCCGCCCGCTCGCACGGCGTCAGAAGGCCGTCAACACCCTCGTCCACGCGCTCTCCGCCCGCTACGACGCCGTCCACCTCCATCTCGCCGACCGCACTTGGACCGACGACCGTGCGCTGTGGAGCGCCGACCGGCTCCACCCCTGCGAACGCGGCCACCGGGCGATCGCCGCGCGGTTCCACGCGCTGCTCTCCGCCCGGGGCCTCGCCCACGGCACGGCGCCCTCGCCCGACCCCGAACAGCCGCCGCCCACCCGTACGGAGGCGCTGGTCTGGCTCGCCACCGCCGGCACCGGATGGGTGATGCGACGCTGCCACGACCTCC
Source organism: Streptomyces sp. NPDC057271 (assembly GCF_042668715.1). Classification (NCBI taxonomy): domain Bacteria; kingdom Bacillati; phylum Actinomycetota; class Actinomycetes; order Kitasatosporales; family Streptomycetaceae; genus Streptomyces; species Streptomyces sp. NPDC057271. Next base: position 13,034 of record NZ_JBHUYJ010000112.1, on the reverse strand, counting down.
TGCCCCAGCTGCTGCACCTGGCGGGCTCCGAGCTGCGGCACCGGGCGGGCGGCACCGACGCCCGGCTCGACCGGCGGGCCGAACACGCCCTGGCCGCCGCGCTCGCGGCGGTGTCCCTGGCCCCGCCGGTGGCCACAATGGGGGAATGACAGAGCGCTGGGAGTTCTGGATCGACCGTGGCGGCACGTTCACCGACGTCGTGGGCCGGCGGCCCGACGGGCGGCTGGTCACCCGCAAGATCCTCTCCCACGACCCCGCCCACCCGCGCGACGCGGCCGTCGCCGGAATCCGCCTCCTCCTCGGGCTCGGCCCCGACGAGCCGGTGCCCGCCGACCGGGTCGCCGTCGTGAAGATGGGCACGACCGTCGCCACCAACGCACTCCTGGAGCGGCGCGGCGAGCCGACGGTCCTCCTCGTCACCGAGGGCTTCCGCGATGCCCTGCGGATCGCCTACCAGAACCGGCCTCGCCTCTTCGACCGCCACATCGTGCTCCCCGAGGCCGTCTACGAGCGCGTCGTCGAGGTCCCCGAGCGGGTCGACGCCCAGGGCCGGGTGGTGCGGCCGGTCGACGAGGACGCCGTCGCCCAGGAGCTGCGGTCCGCCCACCGCGACGGCTACCGCTCCGCCGCCGTCGTCCTCATGCACGGCTACCGCAGTCCCGAACACGAGCGCCGGATCGCCGACCGCGCCCGCGCCCTCGGCTTCACCCAGGTCAGCTGCTCCCACGAGGTCAGCCCGCTCATCAAGCTCGTGCCCCGCGGCGACACCACCGTCGTCGACGCCTACCTCTCGCCGATCCTGCGCCGCTACGTCGACGAGGTGGCCCGCGAACTCGCCGGAATCCGGCTGATGTTCATGCAGTCCAACGGCGGCCTGCGCGAGGCCGCACACTTCCGGGGCAAGGACGCCGTCCTGTCCGGCCCCGCCGGCGGCGTCGTCGGCATGGCCCGCACGGCCGGACAGGCGGGGTTCGACCGGGTCATCGGCTTCGACATGGGCGGCACGTCCACCGATGTGTCGCACTACGCGGGCGAGTTCGAGCGTGAACTGGGTACACAGGTCGCCGGTGTACGGATGCGCGCGCCGATGATGAACATCCACACCGTCGCCGCGGGCGGAGGCTCCGTCCTGCACTACGACGGGCAGCGCTACCGGGTCGGCCCCGACTCCGCGGGCGCCGTCCCCGGCCCCGCCTGCTACCGCCGCGGCGGCCCGCTCACCGTCACCGACGCCAACGTGATGCTCGGCCGCGTCCAGCCCGCCCACTTCCCCGCCGTCTTCGGACCCGACGGCGACCAGCCGCTGGACGACACCGTCGTACGAGAGAAGTTCACCGCCCTCGCCCGGGAGATCGGAGGCGGCCGCACCCCCGAGGAAGTGGCCGCGGGTTTCCTGGAGATCGCCGTCCTCAACATGGCCAACGCGGTCAAGAAGATCTCCGTCCAGCGCGGCCACGACGTCACCCGCTACGCCCTCACCAGCTTCGGCGGCGCGGGCGGCCAGCACGCCTGCGCCGTCGCCGACGCCCTGGGCGTCGACACCGTCCTCGTACCACCGCTGGCCGGCGTCCTCTCCGCGTACGGCATCGGGCTCGCCGATGCCACGGCCATGCGTGAGCAGTCGGTCGAGGCCGAACTCGACGCGGAGGGGACGTACGCGCGCGTGACGGGACTCTGCGACGAACTCGCCGAGCGCACGACGCAGGAGCTGCGCGCCGACGGGCTGCCCGACTCCGCGATCACCACCCACGCGCGCGTGCTGCTGCGCTACGCCGGAACCGACGCGAGCCTTCAGGTCGGCCTCGCCCCGGCGGAGGAGATGCGCGCTGCGTTCACGGCCGTCCACCGCGCGCGGTACGCCTTCACCATGGACCGGCCCCTGGTCGTCGAGGCCGTCTCCGTCGAGGCCGTGGGACTCGCCGGGCCGCACGGCCCCGTGGCCGTCGAAACGGCGGAGCGCGCCGGGGAACGGTCCGCGGAGCCCGCGCCCCGGGCGTCCGTACGGACGCACAGCGGGCGGTCCGCGGAGCCCGCGCCCCGGGCGACCGTACGGATGCACAGCGGCCGTGTCGGCGCAGACACCCCGCTCCACCGCCGCGACGACCTGCGCCCGGGCGACACCGTCACGGGACCCGCGATCCTCGCCGAGGCCGATGCCACCACCGTCGTCGACCCGGGCTGGCAGGCCACGGCCGGCGACGGCGGACACCTCGTCCTCACCCGCGCGACCCCCCGTCCCGCGCGCGTGGCGGTCGGCACGGACGTCGACCCGGTCCTCCTGGAGGTCTTCAACAACCTCTTCATGGCGATCGCCGAGCAGATGGGCGTACGACTGGAGAACACCGCCCACTCCGTCAACATCAAGGAGCGACTCGACTTCTCCTGCGCACTGTTCGACCCCGAGGGCAACCTCATCGCCAACGCACCCCACATCCCCGTACACCTCGGCTCCATGGGCGAGTCCATCAAGGAGGTCCTTCGGCGCGGCGGCGACTCCCTGCGCCCCGGCGACGTCTACGCGATCAACGACCCGTACCACGGCGGCACCCACCTGCCGGACGTGACCGTGGTGACCCCGGTCTTCGCCGAATCCGGCGACCGGCTGCTCTTCCTCGTCGCCTCGCGCGGCCACCACGCGGAGATCGGCGGCATCACCCCCGGCTCCATGCCGGCCTTCAGCCGGACCGTCGACGAGGAAGGCGTCCTCTTCGACAACTGGCTGCTCGTACGGGACGGGCGGCTGCGCGAGGAGGAGACCAGGGCGCTCCTCACCGGGGCCCCGCACCCCTCCCGCGACCCGGACACCAACCTCGCCGACCTCCGCGCCCAGATCGCCGCCAACGAGAAGGGCATCGAGGAACTGCGCAGAATGGTCGACCAGTTCGGCCTGGACGTCGTTCACGCCTACATGCGGCACGTGCGCGCCAACGCCGAGGAGTCCGTACGGCGGATCGTGGCCGGTCTGCGGGACGGCTCGTACCGCTACGAGACCGACACCGGCGCCGTCATCCAGGTGGCGGTCCGCGTCGACCGCGAACGGCGCTCCGCCGTCCTCGACTTCACCGGCACCTCGCCGCAGCAGGAGGGCAACGCCAACGCCCCCACCTCCGTCGTGACGGCCGCGGTTCTGTACGTCTTCCGTACCCTCGTGGACGACGACATCCCGCTCAACAGCGGCTGTCTGGAGCCCCTGGAGGTCCAAGTACCGGCCGGCTGCATGCTCGCGCCCTCCTACCCGGCCGCGACCGTCGCCGGGAACGTGGAGACCTCCCAGGCGGTCACCGGCGCCCTCTACGCTGCCCTGGGCGTCCAGGCCGAGGGCTCGGGCACGATGAACAACGTCACGTTCGGCAACGCGCGCGTGCAGTACTACGAGACCGTGGCGAGCGGCTCGGGCGCGGGCGACGGCTTCGAGGGCGCCGACGCCGTCCAGACCCACATGACCAACTCCCGGCTCACGGACCCCGAGATCCTGGAGTGGCGCTACCCGGTCCGGGTGGACTCCTTCGCGCTACGGAAGGACAGCGGCGGGCGCGGCCGGTGGCACGGAGGGCAGGGTGTCGAACGCCGGATCCGCTTCCTCGAACCGATGACGGTCGCCCTGCTGACGGGCCACCGCCGGATCCCGCCGTACGGCATGGCCGGCGGAGAGCCGGGCACACGCGGCGAGAACCTCGTCGAACGCGCCGACGGCACCGTCGAACACCTCGCCGGAATCGACACCACCGACGTAGGCCCGGACGACGTCCTGATCCTCCGCACCCCCGGCGGCGGAGGCTACGGCCCACCACGCTGACGACTCGCCGTCGGACAGGCGCGGAAGCGCCGGACGCCTCAGACGCCCAGAGCCGGCTGGGCGGACGGAGTCCGTCGCCTTCGGCGCAGGGGAGTCGCGCAAGGGATTCAGCCCGTCGGCACGAAGCGCACCACAGTCCCCGGAGCCGCCTGCGCGGCAGCGGCGAGGTCGGCCTCCCGGGCCACCGCGACCACCGGGTAGCCGCCGGTCGTCGGATGGTCCGCGAGGAAGACCACGGGACGGCCGTCCGGAGGCACCTGCACCGCGCCCAGAACCATGCCCTCGCTGGGGAGTTCGGCGGTGATCGACCGCTCCAGAGGCGGTCCCTCGGTGCGCAGGCCGATCCGGTTGGAGGCGGCGGACACCCGGTACGCGCGCGTGGCCAGGGTGCGGAGCGCCCCACGGGTGAACCAGTCGTCGCGCGGCCCCAGCCGGACCCGCAGGACGAGTTCGTCCGGCGGACCCGGCCACGGAGGAGCGTCGACCGACCCCCGTACGGCCGATTCCGCTCCCAGCGGCAGCACGGCCCCGTCCGCCAGCGGCGCCGGGCCGAGCCCGGACAGCAGGTCGGTGGAGCGGCTGCCGAGGACGGGTTCGACCCGGATCCCTCCGCCGAACCCCACGTACGACCGCAGACCACGGACGGCGCGGCCGATGTCGAGGAGGGCGCCCGCCGGCACCCGGACCGCCGTGCCCCAGGCGACCGGCCGTCCGTCGACGGTGACCGGGCACGGCGCGCCGCCCACGGCGGCCGTGACCGCGCACCGGGGCCGCACCGCACACCCGTCGACCGTGGTCTCCAGGACCGCCGCGTCCTCCGGATTGCCCACCAGCCGGTTCACCAGCCGCGCCGCGCCCGGATCCAGCGCCCCGGAGCGGGGTACGCCCAGATGCGCGTACCCGGTCCGCCCGAGGTCCTGCACGGTGGCCAGCGCTCCGGACCGTACGACGGCGAAAGCACGATCGGTCACCGGCGCTCCACCACGAAACGCACCCGGGCACCGGGCGTCAGGAGCGCGGCGGGCTCGCGCCCCGCGTCCCACAGGACCGCGTCCGTGGAGCCGATCAACTGCCAGCCACCGGGGGAGGAGCGTGGATACACGCCCGTGTACGGCCCCGCGAGCGCGACGGAACCGGCCGGGACGGAGGTACGCGGGGTGGCCCGGCGCGGCACCTGGTACGGGTCGCCGAGACCGGTCAGATAGCCGAAGCCGGGGGCGAACCCGCAGAACGCGACCCGGAACTCGCACGCCGAGTGGATCCGTACCGCTGTCTCCACGGACACCCCCCACAGCGCGGCCACCTCGGCCAGATCAGGACCGTCGTAGCGGACCGGGACCTCGACGGCCCGCTCCACGCGCGCGTGGAGCGGCGGAATCGTCCACTCCCGCAACTGGCCCGCAAGGAGGTCCGGAGCGTCGACCCCGTCGAGCAGGACCGTCCGCGCCGCCGGCACGATCTCCCGTACGGGCGGCAGCACACCGCCCGCGCGACGGCGCAACAGCTCGGCGTGGAACGCCTCCGTCTCCGTGCCGCTCCCCAACTCGACGAGCAGCGCCCGCTCGCCCACCCGGAACACCCGCCGCGCCTTCACGCGAACGCCTCCACCCCGACGCCGCTCGCCTCCAGCTCGGTGCGCACCCGCCGGGCGAGACCCACCGCGCCCGGGGTGTCCCCGTGCAGGCAGAGCGAGCGCGCCCGCACGGCGACCGACGTCCCGCAGTACGCGGTCACGACCCCGAACCGGGCCATGGACACCGAGCGTTCGACGACCTCCGCCGGGTCGGTGACGACGGCTCCCTCCTGCCCCCGTGGCAGCAGGGAGCCGTCCGCCGTGTACGCCCGGTCGCCGAAGGCCTCGGCGACCACCGGCAGCCCCGCCTTCTCCGCGGCCCCGTGGAGCCGGGAGCCCGGCAGACCGAGCACCGGCAGCCCGCCGCCCGCGAGAAGCACACCGTCGACGACCGCCGCCGCCTGCTCCTCGTCGCGGACCACCCGGTTGTAGAGCGCGCCGTGGGGTTTGACGTACGAGACCCGCGAGCCGGCGGCCCGGGCGAAGACGTCGAGCGCGCCGATCTGGTACGCGACCTCGGCCGCCAGCTCGTCCGCCGGGACGTCCATCGAGCGGCGCCCGAAGCCGGCCAGATCGCGGTACGAGACCTGGGCCCCGATCCGTACGCCCCGCGCGGCGGCGAGTTCGCAGACCCGGCGCATGGTGACCGCGTCCCCGGCGTGGAAGCCGCAGGCCACGTTGGCGCTGGTGACGACGGAGAGCAGCTCCTCGTCGTCGGTGAGCGTCCAGCGGCCGAAGCCCTCTCCGAGGTCGGCGTTGAGGTCGATCGAGGCCCCCGTCATGGTCCCTTCCTTCCGGTCGTACGGCCGTGCGTGCGGTGCGGGCACCGAGACGGGGTGGGCCTGTGTGTGGCCGGGTGCCCAGCCGGCCGTGGGGAGGTACATCCCGCCCGTGCACGCGCGCGTGCCGTCCCCGGGCCGTGAACCGCCGTCCTTGTCATGCGAGTTCCCTTCCGCGGGTCTCCGGCAGGCCGAGCAGGGCGAGGACCGCGAGGCCGTAGCCGATGGCCCCGAAGACCAGCGCGCCGCCGACGCCCCAGCTCTCGGCGAGGAAGCCCACCAGGGTCGGGAAGACCGCGCCCACCGCGCGGCCGGTGTTGTACGTGAAGCCCTGCCCCGTTCCCCGTACTGCCGTCGGGTACAGCTCGGCGAGGAAGGAGCCGAACCCGCTGAAGATGGCCGACATGCAGAAGCCGAGGGGGAAGCCGAGCACGAGGAGGAGCGTGTTCGCTCCGGACGGGATGTTCGTGTAGGCGAGGACGGAGAGCGCCGACAGGGCGGCGAAGAGCGCGATGTTCTTCTTCCTGCCGAGAAGGTCCGTGAGATAGCCCCCGGTCAGATAGCCGATGAAGGCTCCGGAGATCAGGAACGTCAGATAGCCGCCGGTGCCCACGACCGTCAGGCCCCGCTCGGTCTTCAGGAAGGTCGGGACCCAGGTGGCGAGGGTGTAGTAGCCGCCCTGCACGCCGGTCGAGAGGAGCACCGCGAAGAGCGTCGTACGCAGCAGGGACGGCTTGAAGATGGCGGTGAAGGAACCGCGTTCGGTGGCGGTGCGCCGGATCTCGGCGGCCTGTGGGGCGTCCTCGACGTTCCGCCGGACGTAGACGACGAGCAGCGCGGGCAGGGCGCCCGTCCAGAACATGACCCGCCAGGCCAGGTCGGCGTCGACGAACGCGAAGACGAGGGTGTACACGATCACCGCGAGCGCCCAGCCGGCCGCCCACGCGCTCTGGATGCCGCCGAGGGTACGGCCCCGGTGCTTGGCCGAGGCGTACTCGGCGACCAGGATCGCGCCGACCGCCCACTCGCCGCCGAAGCCCAGGCCCTGGAGGGCACGGAAGAGCATCAAGGTCTCGTAGTTGGGCGCGAAGCCGCACAGGACGGTGAAGAGCGCGTAGGTGGCCACGGTGATCATCAGCGCCTTCACACGCCCGATGCGGTCGGCCAGGATGCCGGCCAGCGCGCCCCCGATCGCCGAGACGACCAGGGTGACCGTGGTCAGCAGACCGGTCTGGCCCTTGTCGAGGCTGAAGTAGGCGGCGATGGCCACCATCGAGAGGGGCAGGGTGAAGAAGTCGTAGGAATCCAGGGCGTATCCGCCGAACGCGCCGCCGAAGGCGCGCCGGCCGCGCGGCCCGAGGGCGCGCAGCCAGGCGAACGCGCCTGTGTCGTCGGGCCGTTCGCCCCGGGTCTGCTGCTTGGTCTGTGCCGTGCTCATGTGCACCTCGCAGAGGGGAGGAGGCGTGCTGAGTGACGTACTGGAGGACCGTGCGGTGCCGTCAACGTAGAGGATCGTTCAACGATCCGACAAGAGGTATGTCGTCATGTTCTTGTGTCCGCCCAGGACCTGGTATTGACTCGGCCGCGGACGACGAAAGGATCGGGGCGCGGTGGGCGGAATCGGCGAACTCGCGGACGACCGGGCACTGCTCGGACGGACCAGCACGGCGGAACGGGTGGCGGACATCCTGCGGACCCGGATCGCCGAGGGCTTCTTCCCGCCCGGCACCCGGCTCTCCGAGGACAGCATCGGCGGCGCGCTCGGGGTGTCCCGGAACACACTGCGTGAGGCGTTCCGCCTGCTCACCCATGAGCGGCTGCTCGTCCACGAGCTGAACCGCGGCGTCTTCGTCCGGGTGCTGGCCGTCGAGGACGTCGCCGACATCTACCGCACCCGCCGCCTCGTCGAATGCGCCGTCGTCCGGGGCCTCGGGCAGCCGCCGTTCGCCCTGGACGGTCTCGCCGCCGCGGTCGAGGAGGGCGTGGAGGCGGCGCGCACGGAGGACTGGAAGGGCGTCTCCACCGCCAACATCCACTTCCACCGCGAACTGGTCGCCCTGGCCGGCAGCGCGCGCACGGACGAACTGATGCGGGGCGTCCTCGCGGAACTCCGCCTCGCCTTCCACACCGTGGACGACCCGCGGAGCCTCCATGAACCTTATCTCGTACGAAATCAGGAAATTCTGGACGCACTGCTCGCCGGTGAACGCGCGACGGCGGAACGACTGCTGGCCCGCTATCTCGACGACTCCCGCACCCGGATCGTCGAGGTGTACGCGAAGGCGGTCGAGCAGCCGGAGGCCCCCGGGGACTGAGCCGCCCGCGCCGACGCGGGCCGCCGCCGTGCTACCACGTCCCCTCACGCGGCGGGGTCGCATCTGCGCCGTTTCGACCGTTGTCAGTTCGAGGACCTAATCTGTGCACCGTGACTTCGCCTGCCTCGACGGACTTCGTTCCGCCCCAGCTCAGCGCGGGGCCGCGGCCCGCGCAGGGTCCGGCCGCCGACGAAGGGCTCGCGCGGCGGCTTCGCGCGCTCGCGTGCACCGCCCCGCTGCACGACCTGGACACGCGCAAGGCGAACCTGGCCGGCGAGTACTCGGTCTACGCGATGGCCGAGGTCGCCCTCGCCGCCATCGACCTCGTCACACTCAACATGGACTTCGACACGGGCGCCGACCACGAGCAGATCGTCGCCCGCCTCCTGCCCCGCGTCGCCGCCCAGGCCCCCGTCCGCCCCGCCGCCGAGCACGAGCGCGTGGCTCGCTGGGTCCTGGAGAACCTGATCAACGTCGGCAGCGTGGACCGCGGCTTCCGAGCCGTGTACGGCACGTTCGGCGCCGACGGCGTCTACACCCGCCGTGACTACGACTTCAAGCTGATCGAAGAGGTCCCCGGCTACGGCGGCGGGGTCTACCTCCGTACCACGGACGAAGCGGTCAACGTCCTGGTCGGCGCCCTCGACACCGATGTCACCAGCGCCCAGATCGCCGCCGAGGTCAAGCTGGAGGTCCTGATCAGCCGCGGCAGGCTCGCCGACGCCCAGCTCGCCGCCGAGCAGGCGCGGTACCGGACCGTGCAGTACGCCGAGACCCTCCGCAAGACTCTGGAGGCGACCCGGCGCAACGTCCGCGCGGTGGACTGGCTGCAGGCCGTTCCGGACATGATCGCCGAGGCGCTCGACCACGTCGCCGACCGCTACCGCCACGAGAACGCGATCCTCACCAACATCCGCAAGGCCCGTGACGAGGCCGAGGACCCGGAGCACAAGCGCCGCGCCGCCGAGCTCGTCGACATCGTCAAGGACTGCATCCGCCGCCACACCCAGCTCCAGTCCCGCCTCCTGGAGGCGGGCCCCCTCTTCCGCGCGGAGCAGGACCGGCAGGCCTTCGCCGCCCCCACCTCGTACACCGGCATAGACCTGTACGGGCAGCTGGTCGCGCCGATCCTGCCGCTCCCCGTCGAGCAGGCGATCAAGGTCACGGACGCGTTCTTCGCGCGGGGCACGGGGCTGCGCACCCCGGGCTCCGTGCGCGTCGGCGACCTCGTCGAGATGCTCCTCACCCCGCCCGTCGAGCGCGAGCACCTCGGCGCGGAGATGCCCGAGCCGGACCTGATCGCCACGCCCGACGACAGCCGCTTCAGCGAGGAGCAGCTGGCGAGCGCGATGGAGCTGCTCGACCTGGAGCACGACGCCCCGCGCCGGCTCTCCGGCCTGCTCGCCGAGGCCCGCCTGCGCGACCCCGAACTTCCCTACCTGGTCGCCCTGCTCGCCGTGCACGCGGCGAGCCCCCCGGTCGGCACGGCGTACCGCCAGGGCGAGGAGCGCCTGCTCTTCGCCGTCGACGACGGTACGCAGCTCGACGACCCGGAGTTCGGCGGCGCCGATCTGATAGTGGGCACAGCGCTCCTGGATGCGCTGGGCATGGCAGCTGACCGCACGGAGGCCTCATGACCACCGACCAGGCGACGCCCGGCGCCATGCCGGACGCGACGTCCGAGCCGCTGCCGGTCCCACCGGTGCGCTCCGAGGACGTGCCCACGGCGGAGGGGCCCGCGGTGGTGGAAACGCCCGCGGAGGGGTCCGTCGACGCGGGCCCCGCCCCGGCCACGGCGGCGCGTCCGCCCGCGCCCGCCCGGCGGAGCCCCGCCCCGTACGTGCGCGCCGTCCGGCTGACCCCGGCCCGCGCGCCCGAGCCCGGCGCCCACACCCCGCCCCGGCGGCGCGCCGTGAGCGTGACGCCCGTCCGCCTCCCGGTGCCCCGCCCCGAACCCACCGCACCACCGACCACCAGCCCTCCCGAGGAGCCCCAGCCGTGAGCGAACACCACGCCGAGCACGCCGACGCGTGGAGCGAGCCGGAGCCCCCGCACACCGCCGCCGCACCGCACCCTGCCGCCGTACCGCACCATGCCGCCGCACCGCACACCGCCGCCGCGCCCGTCACCCCCGCCGACGCGGCCGACGCCGCGCGGCTCGTGTCGTTCGGACTACAGCCCAAGCTGCTGCCCGCCCGGGACGCCGAGTACACCGAGCTGCTCCGGCGCTACCGCGAGGACCCCGCCTTCGCGCGCCTCGCCGACGCCGTCGCGACCGGACTCGGACTCGTCGTCCTGGAGGTCTCCCCACGTGCGGGCATGGCCGTCACCGCCGGCGAGGACTCCGTCTTCGCCGTCCGCATGGGCGACTACGCCCGCCGTGCCTCCACCGACTCCGCCGACCGCTTCCTGCACGGCCTCGCCCACCTCGCCGTCGCCGCCATGGCGTTCCCCCGGCCCGAGGACCTCGCCGACGACGGGTACATCGGCCGCCTCACCGTGAACGGCGTCGACGCGTTCGTACGTCAGGCCTGCCGCCGCCTCGAAGAGCGCGCCGAGCAGCAGGGCGAGAACACCGACCCCGCCTCCGACACCCCCGGTCTGGAGTCCGCCTGGCGGATCTACGCCCGCCGCAGCTCCACCGGAGCCACCAAGGACGCCCGCCGCCTCGCCAGCTCCACCACCGGCATCGTCGGCAAGGCCGTCGCCTTCCTCACCGACTCGGGCTTCCTGCAGCGCACCGGCGACGACGCGGGCGGCGCCTACCGCACCACCGCCCGCTACCAGCTCCAGGTCCGCGACATGGCCGGGAGCGCCACCATGGCCGAGCTGCTCGACCTCGGCGTCGTCCCGGTCAGCGACGGCTCCGCCACCCTCCTGCCGCCGCCCGACGGCGACGACCTGGAACTCGCCGCCGACGCCGGCCTCCCGTTCCATGCGTAACCGCCCCGCGTAATCACAGAACCAGTCGACGAGAGTCCGCCGCCATGTACGAGTTGTCCCGGGTCCGCCTCTACTCCATCGGTCCCGCCGGTGCGCGTTACGCCGACACCGTCCTGGACCTGCGCGGAGTCGGCGCCCCCGTGCCCCACCCCGCCCCCACCCAGGCGGAGTTCTTCGAGGAGGAGCCGGTCGGCCCACCGCGCCGCCCCGCCCCCGCGGGCGTGCTCTTCCTGGAGAACGGCGGCGGCAAGTCCGTACTGCTCAAGCTGATCTTCTCGGTCATGCTCCCCGGCCACCGCAACACCCTCGGCGGCGCCAGCTCCGGCGTGCTGCGCAAGTTCCTGCTCGCCGACGACTGCGGCCATGTCGCCCTGGAGTGGCAGCACACCCTCACCGGTGAGCTGGTCGTCGTCGGCAAGGCCAGCGAATGGCGCGGACGCCAGGTCTCCAACGACCCGCGGAAGTTCGCCGAGGCCTGGTACTCCTTCCGCCCCGGCCCCGGCCTGAGCCTCGACAACCTGCCCGTCGCCGAGGCCACGTCCGTCCGCCCGCCCGTCGAGGGCGCGTCCGGTGCCCAGGGCCGCCGCCGGACCATGAAGGGCTTCCGGGACGCCCTCACGGACGCGGGCAAGGCTTACCCGCACCTGGAGGTCTACTGGGAGGAGATCCACGACCGCTGGAACGAGCACCTCGGCGACCTGGGCCTCGACCCCGAACTCTTCCGCTACCAGCGCGAGATGAACGCCGACGAGGGCGAGGCCGCCGGCCTCTTCGCGGTGAAGAAGGACTCCGACTTCACCGACCTGCTCCTGCGGGCCGTGACCGACACCCGCGACACCGACGGGCTCGCCGACCTCGTCAGCGGCTTCGGCAACAAGCTCGGACGGCGCGCCGAACTCACCGCGGAACGCGACTTCACCGCCGGTTCCGTCGACCTCCTCGGCCGTATCGTCGAGGCCGCCGAGACGCGGGCACGCGCGCGTGACATCCACGCCGGGGCAGAACGCCGCACCCGTACGCTCGCCCGTCGGCTCTCCGCCCGCGCCACCGAGGAACGCTCCCGCACCGCCGAACTCGCCCAGCAGGTCACGTCGGCGGCCCACGCCGTCTCCGAGGCCGAGACGGGCCGCGGCCGCAGCTCCCTCATCGCGGCCGAACTGGCCTACCGGCACGCCTCCCTGGCCCTGACCGTCGCCGAGAAGGGCGCCGCCTCCCAGCGCCGCGAACTCACCGACGCCCGTACGCTGCACTCCGCCTGGCAGGCCGCCGAGGCCGTGCTCCGCCACCGGGCGGCGGGCGACCGCTCCGCGCGCGTGGCCGCCGCCATCCGCGAGGCCGAGCGCGACGCCGCCCCCGCCCTCGCCGCCCGTGCCAGGGCCGCCGCCGATCTCGTACGGGCCCTGCACGCCGCCGCGGAGGACGGCGAGCGCCACGCCGCCGAGGAGGAGGAGCGCTCGGCGGCCCTCCAGGAGACCGGCGAGACCGCCCACCGCGACGCCACCGTCGCGGCCACCGAGGCCCAGCGCGCCCGCAGCGAGGCCGGACACCTGCGCCAGCGCCTCGCCGAGGTGGAGCAGGAGACCGCCGAGGCGGTACGGGCCGGCTGGCTCGACGACACCGCCCCGGAC
>NZ_JBHUYJ010000111.1:0-26472 GCF_042668715.1 Streptomyces sp. NPDC057271 | reverse complement strand
AGGAGAGCGCAGCGGGCTGCGCCGACGACCGACAACGCGGCGAGCGTGCGTGCCAGACGCCGCCGGGCAGCCGGGACTTCGACGACACGACCTAGAGCAGTTCCCTCAGGCGCTCCGCCAGGAGGTCCCAGCGCCAGCGCTCCTCCACCCAGTCACGGCCGCGGGCCCCCATGCGGGCGCGCAGCCCGGGGTCGAGCAGGAGGGTCGCGACGCGGTCCGCCGACTCCTCCGGGGCGTCGCCCCTGACCACCCAGCCCGTCTCGCCGTCCAGGACCGCGTCCGGCGCGCCGCCCGAGTCGCCCGCGACGACCGGCAGGCCCGTGGCCGAGGCCTCCAGATAGACGATGCCGAGGCCCTCGACGTCCAGGCCGCCGCGGCGGGTGCGGCAGGGCATCGCGAAGACGTCTCCGGCGCCGTAGTGGGCCGGCAGCTCCTCCCACGGCACCGCGCCGGTGAACCGTACGGAATCGGCCACCCCGGTCGTCGCCGCGAGGCGCCGCAGGTCGTTCTCGTACGGGCCGCCGCCGACGATCAGCAGCATCGCGTCCGGCACCCGGCGCAGGATCTCGGGCAGGGCGCGGATCAGCGTGTCCTGGCCCTTGCGCGGGACGAGCCGGGAGACGCACACGACCACGGGCCGGTCGCTGAGCCCGAGCCGCTCCCGTACCGCGTCCCCACCCGAGTCCGGGTGGAAGGTCTTCTCGTCCACGCCCGGCGGCAGCTGCACCATGCGCCGGGCCGCGGCCGGGGTCAGCGCGGCGGCGATCCGCGAGCGGGTGTACTCCCCGAGGTACGTGATCGTGTCCGTGCCCTCGCCGATCCGCCGCAGCAGCTGCCGGGAGCCGGGCAGCTGCGCCCAGCCCGCCTCGTGCCCGTGGGTCGTCGCCACGAGCCGTCGCGCCCCCGCCCTGCGCAGCGCGGGGGCCATCAGGCCGAGCGGAGCCGCGGCCCCGAACCAGACCGACTCACAGCGGTGTTCACGCAGCAGCGCCGTCGCCCGCGCGGTGACCCGAGGTGTGGGCAACAGCATGGTGGTGCTGTCCCGCACCACCGTGAAAGGCTGCTCGGCGTCGAACGCGGCGGTCGCCTCGATCCCCTCGCGGCTGCGCTTCCAGGTCGAGGCGTAGACCACGATCTTCTCGGGATCCAGACGCAGCGCCATGTTGTGCAGGAACGCCTGGATTCCACCGGGTCGGGGCGGGAAGTCGTTGGTTACGATCAGGGTCTTGTGCATCGTCGCCGAATGTACGTGACGGCACCCCCCGCCCGGCAACACCACCCGTCCGCGGCCGCGGACCGAACAGACCGACAGGATGGGACGAGGTAGGCATGACGGGCGTACTGGGTACTGCTGCCGAGCGCGCGAGACGAAACCCCATAGTGCTCTGGGGGCTCACCCGGGTCGTTCTGCTCCTCTGTGTCTTCAAGGTCGTCACAGTCCCGGGGCCGGACATCACCAGCGACATCGAGCAGATCTACCAGGGCTGGTTCGAGGTCCTGAAGACCGGCACGTACCCGCTGGACGACGTGACCTGGCAGTACCCGCCGCTCGCCGCCCTCGCGATCCTCTCCCCCGCGGTGCTGCCGTTCCTCGGGTACTCCGCGGCCTTCTTCGTCCTCGCCTTCCTGTGCGACGCGCTCGTCTTCGCGCTGCTGATGTACACGGGCCGGCGGCGCGGCCGGAGCCGGCACGGCGCCTGGATCTGGATCGCGGGCGTGCCGCTGCTCGGCCCGACCGCGTACGCCCGCTACGACCTGATGGTCACCACCGTGGCGGTGGCCGCGCTGCTCGCCGGCGTGCACCGGCCGCGCGTCCTCGGCGCCCTGGCGGGCTTCGGGGCGATGCTGAAGGTCTGGCCGGCGCTGCTGCTCGTGGGCACGCCCCGCGGCCGTGCGACGTTCCGCTCGTGGTCGACGGCGGCCGGTGCGGCCGCCGGGCTGCTGCTCCTGTGCGTGCTCGCGGCGCCCGGGGCGCTGGCCTTCGTGACGTACCAGCGCGATCGGGGGCTCGAACTGGAGTCCCTGGGGGCGATGGTCTTCCATGTGGCCCGGCACCTCGGCTGGGACGGCGTGGCACAGATGAACTACGGCTCGATCGAGTTCCTCGGCCCGTACGTCTCCTCCGTCGCCACGGTCGCGATGGGCCTGACCATCGCCGCGTTCTGCTGGCTGCTCGTGTGGCGGATACGCGCCCGGGGGTTCACGTCGGCGACCCCCGCGGACGCGGCGTTCGTGGCGGTGTTGCTCTTCACCACCACGAGCCGGGTGATCAGCCCCCAGTACATGCTCTGGCTGGTCGGTCTGGCCGCGGTGTGCCTGGCGTACCGGACGAGCCGGATGCAGCGGCCGGCGCATCTGGTGGTGTGGGCGACGGCGGTGACGCAGTTCGAGTTCCCGGTGTGGTTCTCGCATGTGACGGACAGCGACCCGCTGGGCATCGCGCTGCTGCTCATACGGAACGGGCTGCTGGTCGCCGCGTCGGTCTCGGCCTGTCGCGTCCTCTGGCAGCAGACGGTCACCGAGCCGCGGCTCGCCCCGGTGAAGATCCCGGCTCAGGCGGAACCGGAGCGCGCGCGGAGTCTCCCGGTCGGCTGAGCGACGGGCGTACGGCGCTGCAGCAGCCCCAGGGCCGCACCATGGCCCGCCATGGCGAGGGCCATGGCACAGCACTCGGCGGCGACGGCGGCCGGCCGGCCGCTTCCTATGCCAGGCGATCCCGTACGAAGTCTCGCCAGGCCGCGGTGAACTCCTCCGGGGTCGTGTCGAGGACCTCGGCGAGCGCCTTCTCCACCGCGCCCTCGCGCTGCGGGTGGGCGCCCACCGCGCGGTAGAAGGCGGTGAGCTTCGCCTCGCCCCAGCGCTCCGCGATCAGCGCGCAGGCCAGCCAGCCGCCCTCGTAGGCGCGGGCCAGGGCGTCCGCGTCGCTGCCGAAGGCGAAGGCCTCGTCCCCCGGGAGGGCCGGGGGGATGTCGCCCGCATGGACCGCGCGGCGTAGTTCCGGGGCCGCCTGGGCGGCCGTGCGGCCCGTGCCCCGGTACGCGACCCAGTCGGCGAAGCCCTCGGAGAGCCAGACCGGGGTGGACGCGGACGTGGCGGCGCGGGTGGCCACGTGGGTCGTCTCGTGGGTGAGGACGACCTGCTGCCCGAAGCCCCCGAGGACCCCGTACGCCTCGGGGTTGACGATCACCCGGTCCGCGGGCGCGTCCGGCCCGCCGCCGACCTCCCCCGTGGTGACCGCCGCTATCCCCCGGTACGAGGCCGCCGGCGTCCCGAGCAGCCCGCCCATGGCGTCCAGCGAGGCGGGGACGAGGACCACCACCCGGCCCGCCCACGTCGTGCCCCAGGCCGCCGAGACCGCGGGCACCGCCCGGTCGACGGCCGCCGCGAGGGCCTTGAGCCGCTCCTCCGGCTGCCCGACGCCGAGTACGAGGCTGCGCCCTCCCCGTACCGCGTCCACCTCGCCCTGCTGCCACAGCTGCTGGGCGGCGCCGTCGGCGGGCCGTTCACCGGTCACGTACCACCGGCCGTCGCGTTCCGTCAGGTCCAGGACGCGCTCGGTGGTGACCGGCCCGGAGTCGTACCCCGCGATCCGGTGGCTGAGTTCGGCTCGGACCGTCGCCCGGCGCTCCCCCGCCCGGTCCCCTCCCTGCCGCTCGACGGCCTTCACGTGGTACTCCCACGAGGCGAGCGGCACCTCCGTGAGCCGGTCGAACTCCCTGAGCGCGGTGGGCGCGAACGCGGGGTCGAGCCCCACGGCGTACGCCGTCTCGTCGCGGGCCAGCAGGGCCCGCGCGTGCCGGTCGAGGAGGGTGCGGATCTCCTGGGGCGCGGGATCGGCCGCGTCCGGGGCGGCGCAGCCGGTGAGGGCGAGCAGGACCGCCGCCAGACAGGCTGCCGCCCATCGCACCGCTCCACGCCCCTGACCTGCCACGCACCCGATCGTACGGGCAGACGACCGGACAGGTGTCCGGTCAGACCCGGGTCACCGTCACGTGGGACATCATCCCGACGGGGTCGTAGCGCACCCGCGCGCCGGGATAGGGAGCGTGGATGACCTGTCCGTTGCCCGCGTAGATCCCGACGTGGCTGGCGTCCCCGCGGTAGGTGACGAGGTCGCCGGGCTGCGCCTGCGAGAGCGGCACCCGCCGGCCCGCGTTCCGCTGGGCCGCCGAAGTGCGCGGGAGGCTGATGCCGGCCTGCCGGTACGACCAGACCATCAGGCCGGAGCAGTCGAAGGCGGACGGCCCGGTCGCGCCCCACACGTAGGGCTTGCCGATGGCGCTGCGGGCGGCGATCACCGCGGCGGCGGCGCGCGAGGAGGCCGGGCCGAGGTCGGCGAGCGGCGGCAGCTCCCCGGCGCGTCCGTCCCGGCCCTGGGGAAGGGAGGTCCGGCCCTCGAACTCCGCCCGCTCCTCGTCCGTCAGCGACTGCAGCACCCGCCGGGCCTCGGCGAGCTTCCGCTCGACGGTGCGTTTGTGCCGGGCGACCTGGGTGCGGCTGCGCTCCAGCTCGACGAGGAGACGGCCGGCCTCGGTCCGCTCCTGGTTCAGCCGGCGCAGTTCGTGCTGGAGTCGGCCGAGCGCCACGCTCTGCCGGGCGGTCACGCGGTCCAGGACGGAGGCCTGGTCGAGGTAGGAGTCGGGGTCGGAGGAGAGCAGCAGCGCGAGAGCGGGGTCGATCCCGCCGGAGCGGTACTGGGCCCCGGCCACCGAACCGAGCGCGCCTCGCATGCGGTTGATGCGTTCCTGGCCGCGCGCCACGCTGTCCTTCGCCCGGGAGACCGTCCCGCGCAGCTCGTCCGCCCGCTCGTCGGCCTTGTTGTAGCCCTCGGTGGCCTTCTCGGCCTCCTCGAAGAGCCGGTCGACCGTGGCGCGCGTCGTCTCCGCGGTGCCGCTCGGGTCGGCGCTCGCGGGGACGGCGCCGAAGGCCGTGGCCGCGGTGGCCGCGGCGGCGGTCAGGACGGTGACCCTGGCGGGTCGTCGGTGGGACGCCACGTATCGCGCTCCGTTCGGTGTTACCCAGACTGGCGCGGCAGACAGTAGCCGGTGATCACTCTCCGTCCAACGAAGCTTCCCGACACGCAAAGTGACGCCCCGCCGGAGACCACAGGTCACCGGCGGGGCGTCAGGTCAGCGAGAGATGCGACATTCCACCCGATTGGGCGTCATGTCGGAGCGCGGCGGTCGCGTCAGATGCGGACGCCGAACTGGAAGGTGCCCATGTAGCTCATGGACTCGTAGCGGACCGAGGCGCCCGGCTTGGGGGCGTGCAGGATCGTGTTGTTGCCCGCGTACAGACCCACGTGCGACAGGCTGTTGAAGAAGACCAGGTCGCCCGGCTTGAGCTGGCTGCGGCCGATCTTCACGCCGTCGTTCTGCTGGGTGTAGGTGGTGCGGGTGAGCGTGACGCCGGCCTGGCGGTAGGCCCACTGCGTCAGACCGGAGCAGTCGTACGAGTTGGGGCCCTCGGCGCCGGAGACGTACGGCTTGCCGATCTGGGTGGCGGCGGCGCTGAGCGCGGCGGCACCGCGCTGCGAGGCCGGCACCTCGTTGCCGAGGTCGACGCGGTCGCCGGCGGCGCGGCTGGCGCGCTGCTCCTCGGCCTGCATCTTGGCGCGCTCGGCGGCGGTGAGGGTGTTGAGCAGCTTCTGCGCCTCGGCAAGCTTGCCCTGGTAGGCCTTCTTCTTCTCACCCAGGGTCTTGCGGACGTCCTCGAGGTCGGCGAGCTTTGTCGTCGCCTCGGCGCGCTGCTGGGCGAGCGTGCGCTGCTTGGACTGGATCGACTGGAGCACGTCGGCCTGCTTGGCGCCGAGCTGGTCGATCGCGGACGCCTTGTCGAGGTAGGTGTCCGGGTCGGAGGAGAGGAAGAGCTGGAGCGCCGGGTCGATGCCACCGGAGCGGTACTGCGCGCTGGCCACCGAACCGATGTTGTCCCGCAGAGTGTTGAGCTCCTGCTGACCGCGCGCCACCTTGTCCTGAAGGGCGCCGATCTCCTTCTGCAGCTTGCCGCGGCGCTCCTCGGCCAGGTTGTACTGCTCCGTGGCCTCCTCGGCCTCGTGGTGCAGCTTGTCGACCTTCGACTTGACGTCGTCGATCTTCGGCTTGGGGGCCGCCTGGGCGCCCGACTGGACAGAGAGCGCGACGGCCGCGGCGGCGGTCGCGGTGAGCACGGTCACGCGGGTGCGGCTCGGCTGCTTGGGACGACGGTGGGACGCCACGAAGGCGATCTCCTTCTTCCTCGAGCCGCCCAACCAGGCTGCGGCAGGCGGTTCCTCCGCTGCCATCCCGGATGGATGATCAACCGCGCGGAGGTTCGAGGCCCGACCCTAGTGACCATCTTGTGATCAGTTCAAATCCTCACGAGCAAAATCTCGCCCACGCGGCACTTTATTTACACACACCGCACGGGTAGTGACGGCCACTTGACCGTACGCCCTCCAGAATTCGGGCATTAAGCCCAGGAGTTACGAAGTGTCACGAGGCGCGCGAAAGCCGCTTCAGCAACAAGGCGGACGCGACCGGCCGCGCACCGGCCTTGGCGACCCCGTCGGCCACCTCGCGGTCGGTGGAGACCACGACGACCGGACGGCCCGGCGGCTCGGCGCGCACCAGCTGCCGGATCAACTCGTCGGCCGTCACGCCCGGCTTGGAGAAGAGCACCCGCACCCCGCGCGGCGGGGCGAGGAGCACCGGGGCGGCGAGCTCAGCCCCGTCGAAGACGCAGGTGACCTCGGCGCCCGAGCGGGCCGCGAGCGTGGAGAGCCCGCCGAGCAGCCGCAGCCGCTGCTTCTCCAGCGGCATGGTCGGATAGCCGGTCTTGGTGACGTTGTAGCCGTCCACGACCAGATGTGCCTGTGGCAGCGCCAGGAGCTGGTCCAGGAGCGCCGGGTCGGTCTCGGAGAGCGCGCGGGCCGCGATGTCCTTCGGGGACATCCGTCCGGGCTCCACCGCGTCGACGGTGTCGGCGGGGTGGACGGAGACCGGCGGCAGGGCCAGTTCGCGGCGCAGTCCCTGCGCGGCGTCGAGCACCGTGTCGAGCAGCAGTCGCAGCCGCATGTCCTCCACCGAGCGCCCCTCACGGGCGGCCCGGCGACTCGCCTCCAGGGCGGCCTCGACCTCACCGAGGCGGGCCTTGAGACGACGGGTCTCGCTCTCCGCCGCCGAGACCTGTGCCGCCGCCTCCGCCTTGGCCGTGTCGATCTCGGCGTGGGCGCGGCGCAGCGCCGCCTCGCCGCGCTTCACGTCGCTCTGCGCGCTGCGCAGCTTGCGATGAAGCGATTCCGCTTCCCTGCGCGCCGCCTCCAGGTCGTGGCGCAGCTCCTCGGTCTCCGCACGGCCGCGCTCCCTGGCGGTGGCGACCTCCTCGCGAAGCCGCTCCAGCTCGCGCCGGCCGGCCTCGTCCGCGCGCTCGGCGTCCGCCCGCTGGGCCTCCTCGCCCGCGGCGGCGACCAGCTTGACCCAGCCGGTGGGGCGCAGCACGTAGGCGGCCGCGGCGACGTCGACAGGATCGGCGGCGGCGGGCGGGGCGCCGGTCTCGACGGCCCCGGCCAGTTCGGGCTGCGCCTCCTTGAACCGCTCGCCGATCCGCTGCCGGAACAGCGGATCGCTCTCCAGGGCGGCGGCCATGGCGTTGCCGGCGAACTTGGCCCGCCGGCTCGCGGTGAAGCGGGCGTACTGCCTCAGGGGTGCCGGAAGTTCCGCGACGGTCAGCCCGCCGAAGGCGTCCGAGACCAGCGCGACGACCCTCCGCCGTACACCGTCCGGGAGCGGGCGGTCGAGCGTCTCGGCAGCGTCACCTGCCGCGCCGGCCGGTTCACCACCGCGCGCGGGCTGCTCCACGTTGCGTCACCCCATCGTGTTGCGCACCGCCGCCGTCAGGAAGCGGTGCCGGGCCTGTCCACCAGTTCGATCTGGTCCACCGCGTTGCACCAGCGGCAGCGGACCGACTCGATGGTCTCACTGACCACCTCGCGCTCCTCGACCTTCGGCTCTCCCGCGAGATCCAGATGGACGTACTCGACGACCTTGGAGGATCGGGTCACATCGAACCGGGTCAGGTTGCCGCACAGGGTGCAGCGCCAGCGGGTCTCGGCGGTCGGCAGGGGAACCGTCGTCATCGTGCCGTCCTCTTTCATGTGCGTGGTGCGGGTGCGGGTGCCGCGGTGCGCCATTGAACTGCGGAGGTACTGCCCGTAACCCTACGGCCTCGCAGGTACCCCGTGTCGCGGCGAGGCACTCTGTCCAGGTCGGCCCCGTTACGCCATGATCTGTCCATGATCGACAGGCGGCGCATCGCATGGCGGGAGACGGCACTCGGGGCGTGCCGGGGAGCCTGGAGCGGGCCCACGGTGACGTATGCCCTGATCGCCGCCTGCTGCATCACGTTCCTGATCAGCCCGGTGTCGGGCCTCGATCCCTCCTACGGGACCGGGGACAGGGCTCTGGCGGCCCAGAGCGCGTACTACCACCGCTGGGGGGTCGTGCCGGCCGAGCTGATGAACGGTGAGCCGGGCACGCTCGTCACCCCGCTGACCGCTCTCTTCGTCCACGGCAGCTGGCTGCACCTGCTCGGGAACATGCTGTTCCTGTTCGTCTTCGGCGCGATGGCGGAGGAACGGATGGGGGCGCTCGGCTTCGCCCTCTTCTATGCGGGCTGCGGCTATCTGGCGCTGCTCGGCTACGCGGCGGCGTACGCGAGCAGCGCGCAGACGCTGGTCGGGGCGTCGGGGGCGATCTCGGGGGTGCTCGGGGCGTTCCTGTACCTCTTCCCGCGCTCCCGGGTGACGAGCCTGTTCCCGTTCCTGTTCTTCCTGCCGCTGCGGTTTCCCGCCTGGATCGTGCTCGTCTTCTGGTTCGTGCTCCAGTGGCTCGCGGCCCGATCGGCCGGGGCGGGACCCGGTGTCGCCTACCTGGCCCATGTGGTCGGCTTCGCCGTCGGCTTCCTCTACGCCTGGGGCCGCTACCGAGGTGGGGCTACAGTGAAGCCCCCAGCCGCGGCGACCGAGGGAGAAAGCCAGCCGTGATCACCGCGATCGTGCTCATCAAGACCAGCGTGGACCGCATTCCCGAGATCGCGGAGTCGATCGCCGCGCTCGACAGCGTCAGCGAGGTCTTCTCGGTGACCGGCACGTACGACCTGATCGCCATGGTCCGCGTGCCCCGGCACGACGACCTCGCGGACGTCATCCCCGGGCGGATCAGCAAGATCCCGGGCGTCGAGGCGACGGACACGCACGTGGCCTTCCGGACGTACTCCCAGCACGACCTGGAGGCCGCCTTCGCGATCGGGCTGGAGTCCTGACGGAGGGGGCCCCGACAGGAGGCCCCCTTCACCCGTACGAGTGGGTGTTCAGCCGCGGTCCGGGACGCAACGGCCGTCCTCGGCACGGTACTTCCACCGCGCTCCGTCGCGGACGAGTTCCTTCACGGCCCGTACGAAACGCTCCACGTGCTCGTCGGGCGTACCGGCGCCGAAGCTGACGCGGATGGCGTTGAGCGACTTCTCGCCGGGCGCGGCCTCGGGGGCACCGCACTCGCCCTGGGTCCGCGGGTCGCTGCCGAGCAGGGTGCGGACGAGCGGGTGGGCGCAGAAGAGACCGTCGCGGACGCCGATGCCGTACTCGGCGGAGAGCGCGGCGGCGAAGTGGGAGCTGTTCCAGCCCTCGACGACGAAGGAGAGGACACCGACCCTCGGGGCGTCGTCACCGAAGAGGGAGAGCACCTTCACCTCGGGGACCTCGGCGAGGCCCTCCCGGACGGTGGCGACGAGCTGCTGCTCACGGGCGACGAGGGAGTCGAACCCGGCCTCGGTGAGCGCCTTGCAGGCGGAGGCGATGGCGTAGACGCCGATGACGTTCGGCGAACCGGCCTCGTGGCGGGCGGCGGTGGTGTGCCACTCGACGTCCACGCCGCCGGCCCCTTCCCCGCTGACGCGTCGACTCACCTTCTTGGACGCCCCGCCACCGGCGAGGTACGGGTCGGCGTCCTGGAGCCAGTCGGCGCGGCCCGCGAGGACTCCGGAGCCGAAGGGGGCGTACAGCTTGTGGCCGGAGAAGGCGACCCAGTCCACGTCCAACTCCCTTACCGAGACCGGGTGGTGGGGCGCGAGCTGGGCGGCGTCGAGGACGATCCGGGCGCCGTGGGCGTGTGCGGCGGCGGCCAGCTCCTTCACGGGCCACAGCTCGCCGGTGACGTTGGAGGCTCCGGTGACGCAGACGAGCGCGGGACGTGTGGGGTATCCCCTGCTCGAGCGAAGCCGAGAGCTTGGGGAAGGGTCGCGGTCGGCGAGGGCGCGCTCCAGGGTCTCGACGGCCTGGGCGGGCGTGCGCGGGGCGTCCAGGTACGTGACCCGCGCCTCGCTCCCCCTCCGCCCCGGGGTGTCGGGGGACCCCCACGGCAGGAGCGAGGCGTGGTGCTCGGTCTCGAAGACGAAGACCTCGCAGTCGGCGGGGAGCGCGGCGGCGAGCAGGTTGAGCGAGTCGGTGGTGGAGCGGGTGAAGACGACCTGGTCACCGGGGCGGCAGTCGAGGAACCCGGCGACGGTGACGCGGCTGCTCTCGAACAGGTCGGTGGAGAGCTGGGAGAGGTACCCGGCGCCCCGGTGGACGCTGCCGTAGTACGGGGCGTAGGCGGCGACGTCGTCCCAGACCCGCTGCAGGGCCGGCGCGCTGGCGGCGTAGTCGAGCGCGGCGTAGGTGACCTCGCCCCCGGTCACGAGCGGAACCGTGACGTCCCGTCCGAGGACCGGGAGCGGGGCGGCGCAGCAGGGGTCGTCGGAGTCGGTGGTGGCGCAGGCGGCGGTCGTGGGGGCGGCGGCGTTCGGGTACGCGGACATGGCGGTGTCTCCTGGGCGGGAAGGGCAGCGAAGGGCCCGCGGGGCAGCGCGAAGGAGGGTGCCTCACACGGGTGTTGCCTCGACGCACGGTGTTCGTACGGAGGGTGGGGAAACGGGGCCGACGGGCCCTAGCGCATTCGCTTGCTCACGAGACTGCTCCCTTGAGGACCAGGACCCCAGGGTGTGCAGGGGTCCGCGCTTGCCGCGGACCTTGCTGTCCACGGCCTGGTCTTCACCCGGGGCACCCCGCCACGGACGGAGGGTTGCCGGACAGCCAGCCGGGGCTTCATGGCTGTCACTCATGACCTGGCACTGAACGTATGCCACGTGATCGCCGGCGCGCAACCCCGTTCCGGATGGCAGAACGGGGTGCGCGCGGCGACGCTACCTGTTGCTGGCCGCGACCCAGCGCTCCAGCGCCTGCCTGGCCGCCCCCGAGTCGATCGACTCGGCCGCCCGCGCGATTCCCTCGCGCAGCTGCTCCACCAGGGTGCCCGCGCCCGGCTCCAGGGCCGTGAGCGCCGCAGCCGAGTTGAGCAGCACCGCGTCCCGTACGGGACCGGTCTCGCCCGCGAGCAGCCGGCGGGCGACATCGGCGTTGTACGAGGCGTCGGCGCCGCGCAGCGCCTCCACCGGTACGAGTTCGATGCCGACGTCCCGGGGGTCGAAGGCCTCCTCGCGCACCGCGCCGTCCCGTACGACCCACACACGGGAGGTCGCGGTGGTCGTCAGCTCGTCCAGGCCGTCGTCGCCGCGGAAGACCAGCGCCGAGGAGCCGCGCTCGGCGAGCACGCCGGCCATGATCGGGGCCATCCGGGCGTCGGCCACACCGGTCGCCTGCGCCTTGACGCGGGCGGGGTTGGTGAGCGGACCGAGGAAGTTGAACGTGGTGCGGATGCCCAGCTCCTTGCGGGCCGCGGCCACATGGCGCAGCGCCGGGTGGAACTTCACCGCGAAGCAGAAGGTGATCCCGGCCTCCTCCGCGACCTCGACGACCCGCTGCGGGGTGAGCTGCAGGTTGACGCCGAGCTTCTCCAGGACGTCGGAGGCGCCGCTGGCGCTGGAGGCGGCGCGGTTGCCGTGCTTGACGACCTTCGCGCCGGTGCCGGCGACGACGATCGCCGACATCGTGGAGATGTTGACGGTCTTCGCGCCGTCGCCACCGGTGCCGACGATGTCCACGGAGGGGCCGGGGACCTCGATCACGTTGGCGTGCTCGTACATCGTGTTCACGAGGCCGGAGATCTCCTCGACGGTCTCGCCCTTGGCGCGCAGGGCCACGGCGAAACCGGCGATCTGGGCGTCGGTGGCCTCACCGCGCAGGATGCGGTCCATCGCCCAGGCAGTGTCCTCGGCGCTCTGGTCGCGGCCGGTCAGCAGTCCGTCCAGGACCGTCGGCCAGGAGCGGCCCGCCGACGTAGGTCCCCCCCTCGCTCCGCTGGGGGTACCCCCACCAGCGGGGGTCACAGCGCTCATGGCAGCTCCCGGTCGTCACGTAACGGATACAGGACCCACCCTATCGACCCGCAGGGACGGCAAAGAGCCCCGTCCATCGAATGGACGGGGCTCCCGCTGTGGCGACCTCTAGGTCAGGTGATCAGTGGTGGCCGTGGCCGCTGGTGATCTCCTTGTACTCCTCGGCGGTCGGCTTGGCGATCTGGCTGTCCTCGCCGTAGTAGCTCTTGTTGAGCCTGACGCGGAGCTTCTCCATACGGCCGACCTTGCGCTCGACGCCGTTCTCGTCGACCAGCGGGCCGATCTCGGCCGGCTGGTTCTGCTCGTGCGCCGTGAGGCGGTACAGCTCGCCCTGGCTGAGCGGCTGGTGGACCTCGACGAACTCTCCGTGCGGCAGGCGCTTGATGATGCCGGACTCGCGTCCGTGCAGCACCTTGTCCTTGTCACGGCGCTGGAGGCCGAGGCAGATCCGCTTGGTGACGATGAACGCGATGACCGGTCCGAGGAAGAAGAAGATCCGGACGAACCAGGTGATCGAGTTGATCGACAGGTGGAAGTGCGTGGCCCAGAGGTCGTTTCCACCACCGATGAGCATGACCATGTACGCGGTGATCCAGGCGACACCGAAGGCGGTGCGCGTCGGAGCGTTGCGCGGGCGCTGCGCGATGTGGTGCTCGCGCTTGTCGCCGGTGATCCACGACTCGATGAACGGGTAGACCGCGATGGCCGCGAGGACCAGCGGGAAGATCGCCAGCGGGATCATCACGCCCAGGACGAGCGTGTGGCCCCAGAGGTTGATCTCCCAGCCCGGCATGACACGGATCAGACCCTCGGCGAAGCCCATGTACCAGTCGGGCTGCGCGCCGGTGGACACC
The DNA here is from genome assembly GCF_042668715.1 of Streptomyces sp. NPDC057271. NCBI lineage: Bacteria > Bacillati > Actinomycetota > Actinomycetes > Kitasatosporales > Streptomycetaceae > Streptomyces > Streptomyces sp. NPDC057271. Next base: position 13,309 of record NZ_JBHUYJ010000111.1, on the reverse strand, counting down.
ATGTCCGGGCGGTACGGGCCGAGCGCCCAGATCGGGTTGATCGAGGCGATCGCCGAGATGACCGCGATGACACCGAAGACCAGGAAGAAGAAGCCTCCGGCCTTGGCCATGTAGACCGGCAGCAGCGGCATGCCCACGACGTTCTTGTTCGTACGGCCGGGGCCCTCGAACTGCGTGTGCTTGTGGTAGAAGACCAGGATCAGGTGGGCGACCACCAGACCCAGCATGATGCCGGGCAGCAGCAGGACGTGCGCCGAGTAGAAACGGGCCACGAAGTCGCCGCCGGGGAACTCCCCGCCGAACAGGAACATCGACAGGTACGTGCCGATGACCGGGACGGACAGGATCGCGCCCTGCATGAAGCGGACACCGGTGCCGGAGAGCAGGTCGTCCGGGAGCGAGTAACCGGTGAAGCCGGTGAACATGCCCAGGAAGAACAGCAGGAAGCCGAACAGCCAGTTGATCTCACGCGGCTTGCGGAACGCGCCCGTGAAGAACACGCGCATCATGTGCACGAACATGCCGGCGAGGAAGATCAGCGCCGCCCAGTGGTGGATCTGCCGGATGAGCAGACCACCGCGCACATCGAAGGAGATGTGCATGGTCGAGTTGAACGCCTCGGACATCAGCTGACCCTGCAGCGGGACGTAGCTGCCGTGGTACTCCACCTCGTTCATCGACGGGTGGAAGAACATCGTCAGGTACACACCCGTGAGGATGATGATGATGAAGCTGTAGAGGCAGATCTCACCCAGCATGAAGGACCAGTGGTCCGGGAAGATCTTCCGCATGTTGGCCTTGGCCAGGGAGTAGATCCCGAGACGGCCGTCGGCCCAGTCGGCGACCCGCTCACCGGCGGGTGCCTTCTTCTTCGTATCGGTCACAGTACTCATCCGCGCTCCCAGAAGGCAGGGCCGACGGGCTCGTCGAAGTCGCCGAGCGCCTCCAGGTTGCCCTTGTCGTTCACACCGATCCGCAGCTGCGGAAGGGCGTGGCCGGCCGGGCCGAAGATGACGCGGGCGCCGTCGGAGAGGTCGAAGGTGGACTGGTGGCACGGGCAGAGCACGTGGTGCGTCTGCTGCTCGTACAGCGAGATCGGGCAGCCCACGTGGGTGCAGATCTTCGAGAACGCGACGATGCCCTCGTGCGACCACTCGAGTTCGCGCCTGTCCTTGATGTCCTCCGGCTGGATCCGGACGATCATCAGGGCGGCCTTGGCGATCTGGACCTGGAAGTCGTGGTCGTGCTCGGACAGGCCCTCGGGCATGGCGAAGGTCAGCGAACCGACCGCGACGTCCTCGGGACGCAGCGGCTCGTGCGTGTTCATGTTGATGAGCTGCTTGCCGTTGGCCCACAGGGTGGACCGGAGCTTCTTCTCGGGCAGCGGGCCCATGTCACGCAGCAGCACGAGACCGGAGAGCGGTACGAGCGACAGCGCGCCGAACATCGTGTTGCGGATCAGCTTGCGGCGGCCCATGCCGGACTCGGCGGCACCGGCCGCGAAGTCCGCCATGACCTTCGCCTTGGTCTCCGGCGGCGCCTCGATCGGGTGACGCTCGTCGGCGATCTCCACGTCGGACATCAGGGTGCGGGCCCAGTGGACCGCGCCCGCGCCGATGAAGAAGAGCGCCGCGCCGAGGGTGAGACCCAGGGCGAAGTTGAGCGCGCTCACCCGGCCGAACGGCCAGATGTAGACGATCTTGTCGACCGGGAAGATCACGTACGACGCGATGAAGCCGACGGTGGCCAGCATCGACAGCGTGAACATGAAGGCGACCGCACGCTCGGACCGACGTGCGGCCCGCTCGTCGATGTCCTGGATGCGCGGCTTGTGGGGCGGAAGGCCCGGGTCCGCGAACGGGTCGTCGAGGACCTTCACCGCGCCGTGCGCGGTGTCCTGCTCAGCGGGCAGGTTCTCTTCTGGAATCTCTTGGCTACTCATGACTTCTTGGCCTTAGCGGTGTGGGCCGCGACCCAGACGGCAACGGCGATCAGGCCACCCAGTCCGAAGACCCATGCGAACAGACCCTCGCTGACCGGGCCGAGACCGCCGAGCGAGAGCCCGCCGGGGTTGTCGGTCTTGTCGCTGTTGACAGCCTGGACGTACGCGATGATGTCCTTCTTCTCCTTCTCCGGCATGGTCGTGTCCGGGAAGGAGGGCATGTTCTGCGGGCCGGTCTGCATGGCCTCGTACAGGTGCTTCGGGCTCACGCCTTCGAGGTTCGGGGCGTACTTGCCGTGCGTCAGCGCGCCGCCCTCACCGGTGAAGTTGTGGCACTGGGCGCAGTTGTTGCGGAACAGTTCGCCACCACGGGCGGCGTCGGCACCCTCAGGGCTGTACTGGTTCGCCTTCGGCGTGGTCGGGCCGGCGCCGAGGGAGGCGATGTACGCCGCGAGCTGATCGATCTCAGCCTGCGTGTAGATGACCTTCTTCTTCGGCACCTGGGCGCCCGGCTGCTGGGCCGGCATGCGGCCCGTGCCGACCTGGAAGTCGACGGCCGCGGAGCCGACGCCTACCAGGGACGGGCCGTCAGAGGTGCCCTGACCGCCGGTGCCGTGGCAGCTGGCGCAGCCGACGGCGTAGAGCTTCTGGCCCTCCTCGATGGCGAGGGACTGGGCGGTTTCATCGGCCTTCGCCGTGCCCGCGGGCGCGAACGCGGCGTACAGCCCCCCGGTGGCCGCCAGCGCGAGGAGTAGGACGACGACAGCCGCCAGCGGATGGCGTCGTCGTGCGGAGAGCTTTTTCACGGATTACCCCGGTGTCAGGATCTTCTGCGTCGGTGCTTGCTGGATGTGCTCGGGTCCCGGGACCCGATTACTTGATCATGTAGATCGTGGCGAAGAGGCCGATCCAGACGACATCGACGAAGTGCCAGTAGTAGGACACGACGATGGCGGCGGTTGCCTGCTCGTGAGTGAACCTCTTGGCGGCGTACGTCCGGCCGAGGACCAGCAGGAAGGCGATGAGACCGCCCGTCACGTGCAGGCCGTGGAAGCCGGTGGTCAGGTAGAACACCGAGCCGTACGGGTCCGACGAGAGCGAGAGCCCCTCGTGCTTGACCAGCTCGGTGTACTCGAAGACCTGGCCGCCGATGAAGATCGCACCCATCACGAACGTGATGATGAACCACGTCCGGAGCTTCTTCACATCGCCCCGCTCGGCGGCGAAGACGCCGAGCTGGCAGGTGAGGGAGGAGAGCACCAGGATCGTGGTGTTGGTCGCCGAGAACGGGAAGTTCAGGGTGTCGGCCTTTTCCGACCAGAACTCGGGACCTGTCACCGATCGCAGGGTGAAGTACATCGCGAAGAGGGCCGCGAAGAACATCAGCTCGGAACTCAGCCAGATGATGGTTCCGACGCTGGTGAGGTTCGGTCGATTGACCGACGGGTGCGCGTGCCCGGTATCTACTGTCGTTACTGTCGCCACGACCGACATTATGTCGGTCGCTTATCCCGCCCTCACTCCGGGGGGTGCCGTTCGGAGTGTCAGGGGCGTCTGTCCAGCCCGAACGGCCCATCGAAGTGGCCTCCCAACCGGTGTCGTACCGGTGTTGACGGGGTGTGGGACGGAGTAGCATCCCGCGCATCGGTTGATGACCTTCACGGAGGAACGATGCAGTCGAGCGCCACGGTCCTGGTCTACAGCGACGACGCCAACACGCGGGAACAGGTGCGGCTGGCGGGGGGCCGCAGGCCCGCCGCCGACGTTCCGCCGGTCGAGTTCATCGAATGCGCGACACTCCCGGCCGTGCTCAAGCGGCTCGAGGAGGGCGGCATCGACGCCTGCGTCCTGGACGGCGAGGCGGTGCCCGCGGGCGGCATGGGCGTCTGCCGGCAGATCAAGGACGAGGTCTTCCACTGCCCGCCGGTGCTGCTCCTGATCGGCCGCCCGCAGGACGCGTGGCTGGCCACCTGGAGCCGTGCGGACGCCGCGGTCACCCTTCCGGTGGAACCGGTCGAGTTCGCGGCGTCCTTGGCGGCCCTGCTCCGCTCACGCCTGTCGATCGACGCGTGACGGGACCTGGCGAGAGAGCGCTCCGGAGGCGAACGAGCCCTTATACGAGCGGCCTCAGCCGGGTCGGGTCCGGCTGATGGGCGGCGCTCTTGGTGTCGGCGACCAGGGCGCTGCCCTCGCGCCACTTGTCCCAGGGCAGGTTCCAGTCGCCGAAGCCGTTCCCGAACGGGTCCATCGTGTCGCCGATGCTGTTGACGGTCTGCACGATGTCGCCCGGACGGACGGTCTCGAAGAACCAGGCCGCGTTCCCCGTCGACATGCCGACACAGCCGTGGCTGACGTTCGCGAACCCCTGTGAGCCCACGGACCAGGGCGCGGCGTGGACGTACTCGCCGCTCCAGGTCACCCGTGTCGCGTAGTAGACGGGCAGGTCGTACGACTCCGGGCTGCCCTCCGCGATGCCGACGCTGGTGCCGCGCATCCGGACGAAGTACTCCTTGCCGAGGATGACTTTGATGCCGTTACGGGTGGAGAAGCCCGGTTTGCCGGTGGTCACCGGCATGGTCTTGATCACTTCTCCGTTGCGCCGCACGGTCATGGAGAACGAGCCGGCGTCCGCGATGGCCTCGATCCGGTCACCGATCGTCAGCTTGAGCGGCTTCGAGTCCCCGCCGTACAGCTTGTCGCCGACCTTGACGCCCGCCAGGTTGGCGGTGGCCGTGATGGCCGCGCCCGCGGGCCAGTACTCCTTCGGACGGAAGTGCAGTTTCCGGTCGTCCACCCAGTGCCAGGAGCCCTCGACGGCCGGGGTGGAGCGCACCTTCAGGGCCCGTTCGACGACCGCCCGGGCCTTGCGGTCCTTGACGGGGAGGCTGAGGTCGGCCGTGATGGGCTGACCGACGCCGTACTTGCCCGCCTCCGGGCCGAACGCGACCGTCAGGGCCCGCTCGGCCGGGGCCGTCTCGAACGTGAACGTGCGGGTGCCGGGGGCCCCGTCCTCGTCCTCCGTGGACACCTTGACGGTGTAGCGGGCGCCGGCCGTCAGGGAGCCCGTGGAGCGCCAGAGACGGCCGTCGGCGGTGAGTTCGCCGGCCAGGTGGTGCCCGGCCGCGTCGACGGCCGTCACGTCCGTGATGCGGCCGTCCGTGCCCTTGGCCGTGATCTCCAGGGCCTTGTCCGGGTCGGCCTTCTTGCCGTCGGTGGGGGCGCTGAAGGCGACCTGCTCCGCCGCGTCGTAGGGCTTGGCGGAGAGGGGGTTGCCGTCGGTGCCCGCGCAGGCGCCGGCGCCGACGGTGACCAGGAGGGCCAAAAGGGTGCAGCTCAGAACAGTCCGAATGCGCGGCGTGTCGTTCATGACATCACCGTAAGAACAATCCTCGCGGCCAGCGCGTCGAGTACTGCAAACGAGGGGCCCGGACACTTCGGGTGACGAAGTGTCCGGGCCCCTCGGAGTGTTGCGGGGTACCGCTACGGGCTACTGGTTCTGGTTCTCACCGCGGTAGAACTCGAACACCCAGCCGAACAGGCCGACCAGGATCAGCGGAGCCGAGAAGTACAGGATCCACCAGCCCATCGCGACGGCGAGGAAGGCGAGCGCGCCACCGATGGCGAGCGACAGCGGCTGCCAGCTGTGCGGGGCGAAGAAGCCCACCTCGCCGGCCTCGTCCGCGACGTCGGCCTCCTTGTCGTCCTGCGCCATCGCGTCGACCCGCCGGGCCGTGAAGGCCAGGTAGTAGCCGATCATGATGGCGAGGCCGAAGGCCAGGAAGAGCGCCGTCGTACCGACCGGCTCCTTCGACCAGACGCCGTAGAGGATCGCCATGGCGAGGATGAAGACGCTCAGCCAGATGAACATCTTGCCCTGGATCTTCACTTGCCGGCCTCCTTGCTGCCGGTGAGGGCCTCGGCCTCGTGCGGCTTGTTCTCGAGCTGGTCGAGAGCGGCGATCTCAGGGTGGTGCAGGTCGAACGCCGGGGATTCGGAACGGATCCGCGGCAGGGTGAGGAAGTTGTGCCGCGGGGGCGGGCAGGAGGTGGCCCACTCCAGCGAACGGCCGTAACCCCACGGGTCGTCGACCTCGATCTTCTTGCCGTACTTGGCGGTCTTCCAGACGTTGTACATGAACGGCAGGATCGACAGACCGAGCAGGAACGAGGAGATCGTCGAGATCGTGTTCAGCGCGGTGAAGCCGTCGGCGTCCAGGTAGTCCGCGTAACGACGCGGCATGCCCTCGGCACCCAGCCAGTGCTGCACCAGGAACGTGCCGTGGAAGCCGATGAAGAGCGTCCAGAAGGTGATCTTGCCGAGCCGCTCGTCCAGCATCTTTCCGGTGAACTTCGGCCACCAGAAGTGGAAGCCGGCGAACATCGCGAAGACCACGGTGCCGAAGACGACGTAGTGGAAGTGCGCGACGACGAAGTACGAGTCGGAGACGTGGAAGTCCATCGGCGGCGAGGCCAGGATGACGCCCGTCAGACCACCGAAGGTGAAGGTGACCAGGAAGCCGATCGTCCAGAGCATCGGTGTCTCGAAGGACAACGAGCCCTTCCACATCGTTCCGATCCAGTTGAAGAACTTCACGCCGGTCGGTACGGCGATGAGGAACGTCATGAAGGAGAAGAACGGCAGGAGCACTCCGCCTGTGACGTACATGTGGTGGGCCCACACGGTCACGGAGAGACCGGCGATCGCGATCGTCGCGGCCACCAGACCGATGTAGCCGAACATCGGCTTACGGCTGAAGACCGGGATGACCTCGGAGACGATGCCGAAGAACGGCAGCGCGATGATGTACACCTCGGGGTGTCCGAAGAACCAGAAGAGGTGCTGCCACAGCAGCGCGCCACCGTTGGACGCGTCGAAGATGTGCGAGCCGAACTTGCGGTCGGCCTCCAGCGCGAAGAGCGCGGCGGCGAGGACCGGGAAGGCCAGCAGCACCAGCACACCGGTCAGCAGCACGTTCCAGGTGAAGATCGGCATGCGGAACATCGTCATGCCCGGAGCGCGCATGCAGATGATCGTGGTGATGAAGTTGACCGAGCCGAGGATCGTGCCGAAGCCGGAGAAGGCCAGACCCATGATCCACATGTCGGCGCCGACACCCGGCGAGCGGACGGCGTCCGACAGCGGGGAGTAGGCGAACCAGCCGAAGTCGGCCGCACCCTGCGGGGTGAGGAAGCCGGCCACCGCGATGATCGAGCCGAAGAGGTACAGCCAGTACGCGAACATGTTCAGCCGCGGGAACGCCACGTCGGGCGCGCCGATCTGCAGCGGCATGATCCAGTTCGCGAATCCGGCGAACAGCGGCGTCGCGAACATCAGCAGCATGATCGTGCCGTGCATCGTGAACGCCTGGTTGAACTGCTCGTTCGACATGATCTGCGTGCCCGGACGGGCCAGCTCGGCGCGCATGAAGAGCGCCATCAGGCCGCCGATGCAGAAGAAGACGAACGACGTGACCAGGTACAGCGTGCCGATCGTCTTGTGGTCGGTGGTGGTCAGCCACTTCACCACCACATTGCCGGGCTGCTTGCGGCGTACCGGGAGCTCGTTCTCGTACGAGTCCTCAGCCGCGGCCGCACCCTGGGGTTCGTTGAGGATGCTCACAGTTGGTTCTTCTCCGCATTCCTGGCCGGGTCCGTCTGCTCAATGCCCGACGGGATGTAGCCGGTCTGCCCCTTCTCCGCCAGCTCCTTCAGGTGCTGCTGGTAGCGCTCCGGAGAGACCACCTTGACGTTGAAGAGCATCCGGGAGTGGTCGACACCGCACAGCTCGGCGCACTTGCCGAGGAAGGTGCCCTCCTGGTTCGGGGTCACCTCGAAGACGTTGGTGTGACCCGGGATGACGTCCTGCTTGAACAGGAAGGGGACCACCCAGAAGGAGTGGATGACGTCACGGGAGGTCAGGACGAACCGGACCTTCTCGCCCTTGGGCAGCCACAGGGTCGGGCCCGGGTTGCCGGTCTGCGGGTTCCGGTCACCGGGGATACCGGCGTCGTAGACACCGCCGGCGTTCGCGGGGAACTGGTCCTGGTACTTGTCCGGAATGGCGTCGAGGTTGGGGGCCGTCTGCGCGTCACCCGTCACCCCCGGCACGTTCTCGATGTAGTTGAAGCCCCAGCTCCACTGGTAGCCGACCACGTTGATCGTGTGGGCCGGCTTGTCGGAGAGCGACAGGAGCTTCGACTCGTCGCGCGCGGTGAAGTAGAAGAGCACCGACACGATGATGAGTGGAGTGACCGTGTACAGCGCCTCGATGGGCATGTTGTACCGCGTCTGCGGAGGTACCTCGACCTTGGTGCGGCTGCGCCGGTGGAACATGACGGACCACAGGATCAGCCCCCACACCAGGACGCCCGTGACGAGCGCGGCCGCCCAGGAGCCCTGCCAGAGGGAGAGGATCGTGGGAGCCTCTTCCGTGACGGGGGTGGGCATGCCAAGGCGGGGGAAGTCTTCCCAGTTGTACGAGCAGCCGGTGGCTGTCGCCAGGATCAGGCCCGCAGTCAGCACCTGCGGCAGCTTCCGCCGCATCGGGCGCCGAGACGTGGGGGTACCACCCGCGCCTTGGCTGCGGGGGAGGTCGGAGCCGTTGGGACTCACGTAGCGCCTTCCCGAGAGTCTCGGCCCGCGCTGGTCGGCTACGGCCGTCTCGCTGGTCGGTCGCCGCCCCGGCCGCGGGCAGGGGTTTGGATGTTTATGCGGACCAAACCCTACTGGACGCTATTTGGGGTCGCGCGGGGAGGGTGCCCAACGCGCCGTCCGACTCCCCGAAGGGGTGGACCCGCTCCCTCCGCAGGCGGGTCCCGGCCGCCGGACGTGCGGCGATCGACGGCCCGCGCGGGGCATCTGACGGGGGATTACGGAGCGGGGGCTAGCGTGGGCGCGTGCCCTACTTCGACGCCGCTTCCTCCGCCCCGCTCCACCCCGTCGCCCGCCAGGCGCTGCTTGCCTCCCTGGACGAGGGCTGGGCCGATCCGGCCCGGCTCTACCGGGAGGGACGGCGGGCCAGGATGCTGCTCGACGCGGCGCGGGAGGCCGCGGCGGATGCCGTGGGCTGCCGCCCCGACGAGCTGGTGTTCACTCCTTCGGGGACGCGTGCGGTGCACTCGGGGATTGCCGGCGCGCTCGCGGGGCGTCGGCGTGTCGGGGGCCGGCTGGTGGTCTCGGCGGTCGAGCACTCCTCCGTACTGCACGCGGCCGAGGCACACGCGGCGGCGGGCGGTTCGCTGACGGAGGTGCCGGTGGGCCGGTCAGGGGCGGTGGAGGCCTCGGCCTTCGCGGCGGCCCTGGAGCCGGGGACGGCGCTGGCGTGCCTGCAGTCCGCCAACCATGAGGTGGGGACGGCGCAGCCGGTCGCGGAGGTCGCGGAGGCGTGCGGGGCAGCGGGGGTGCCGCTGCTCGTGGACGCGGCGCAGTCGCTGGGCTGGGGGCCGGTGGAGGGGCCCTGGTCGCTGCTGGCGGCGAGCGCGCACAAGTGGGGCGGTCCGGCGGGCGTCGGCCTGCTCGCGGTCCGCAAGGGTGTCCGCTTCTCTCCCCAAGGTCCGGCGGACGAGCGGGAGTCGGGCCGGTCGGCCGGTTTCGAGAACCTGCCGGCGATCGTGGCGGCGGCGGCGTCGCTGCGGGCCGTGCGGGCGGAGGCGGAGGCCGAAGGGGCGCGACTGCGGGGTCTGGTGGACCGGATCCGGGCGCGGGTTCCGGAGCTCGTGCCGGATGTGGAGGTGGTGGGCGACCCGGTGCGCCGGCTTCCCCATCTCGTCACCTTCTCCTGTCTCTATGTCGACGGAGAGACGTTGCTCCACGAGCTGGACCGGGAGGGTTTCTCCGTTTCGTCCGGTTCGTCGTGTACGAGCTCGACGCTGACGCCCAGCCATGTGCTGCGCGCGATGGGAGTGCTGAGCGAGGGCAACGTCCGGGTGTCGCTGCCGGCGGGCACACCGGAGGAGGACGTGGACCGGTTCCTGGCGGTGCTGCCGGGGGTGGTCGCGCAGGTGCGGGACCGGCTCGGCGCTCCGGAAGCGGCGACCGAGCCGGGCGTCTCGGGGTCGCTCGTGGTCGACGCGCTGGGCAAGCGCTGCCCGATCCCGGTGATCGAGCTGGCGAAGGTGATCGGCGACGTGCCGGTGGGGGGCACGGTCACGGTCCTCGCGGACGACGAGGCGGCCCGCCTGGACATCCCGGCCTGGTGCGAGATGCGCGGCCAGGAGTACGTGGGCGAGGAGCCGTCCCCGAAGGGCGGGTCGGCGTACGTGGTGCGCCGGTTGGCGTAGGGGAGGTCTGGCCGGTCAGGCCGGACCGAGCGGCGTCCGGTGCCGCGCATCGCACGGCGCGGGAGGGGGCCGATGCGGAGCATCGGCGACCGACGACAAACGCCGCGAGGCGCGGTGCCAGGCGTCGCGAGCCCGGCATGACCGGCCAGACAGCCCCAGGGGGCTCCGCGCCGGGCGGAGCCCCTCCGGGGTCAGCTCAGGTGCGCCTGGACCTCGGCCGCGGCCTCGTCGCCGTACGCCTTGGTGAAGCGCTCCATGAAGTTCGCCCGGCGCAGCGTGTACTCCTGGGTGCCCAGGGTCTCGATCACCAGCGTGGCGAGCATGCAGCCGACCTGGGCCGCGCGCTCCAGGCTGACGCCCCACGACAGGCCCGTGAGGAAGCCGGCGCGGAAGGCGTCGCCGACGCCGGTCGGGTCGACCTTGGCGTCCTCCTCCGCACAGCCGACCTCGATGGTCTTCCCGCCCGCGCTCTCGATGCGCACACCGCGCGAGCCGAGCGTGGTGACCCGGTGGCCGACCCGGCCGAGGATCTCCTCGTCGGTCCAGCCGGTCTTGGACTCGATGAGGCCCTTCTCGTACTCGTTGGAGAAGAGGTACGTGGCGCCGTCCAGGAGCGTGCGGATCTCCTGGCCGTCCATCCGGGCGATCTGCTGGGAGAAGTCCGCGGCGAAGGGGATGGCCCGCGTCTTGCACTCCTCGGTGTGGCGCAGCATCGCCTCGGGGTCGTCGGCGCCGATCAGGACGAGGTCGAGGCCGCCCACGCGGTCGGCGACGGCCTTCAGCTCGATCTGCCGGGCCTCGCTCATCGCGCCCGTGTAGAAGGAGCCGATCTGGTTGTGGTCCTTGTCCGTGGTGCAGACGAAACGGGCGGTGTGCAGGACCTCGGAGATCCGCACCGAGCCGGTGTCGACGCCGTGGCGGTCGAGCCAGGCGCGGTACTCGTCGAAGTCGTAACCGGCCGCACCGACGAGGATCGGGTTGCCGCCGAGCTGGCCCATGCCGAAGCAGATGTTCGGGCCCACGCCTCCCCTGCGGATGTCGAGGTTGTCGACGAGGAAGGACAGGGAGACCGTGTGCAGCTGGTCCGCGACGAGCTGGTCTGCGAACCGGCCGGGGAAGGTCATGAGGTGGTCGGTGGCGATGGAGCCGGTGACTGCGATACGCACGGCTGGGCGCTCCTGCGGGACGGAAAGGGGTTGACAGTTCACGCTACCGGCTGGAGGCTGTCCTGCCGAACAGTGGAAACTACCTCAGAGTAGGTCTTTTACCCGGAGCCGTCGCGTGCGTACGGTGCGCGTATGTCCACGTACCCCGCTCCTCGTGAGCATCAGGAGTCCGAGTTCAGCCTGGCCCAGCTGTGCGGTGACAGTGCGCGGATGGCCCCCCACTGGGTGGTGCCCGCGGCGGCCGCTCCCGCCAGGGTCTCCCCCGCACGTATCCACGGCATCGTCGTTCCACCCGCCTCGGCGCGGCTGATCGCCGCCACGTCCGAATACGGCGCCTGAGCGAGGGAACCAGCCGCTCGCCCATTCCGTCCCACTGATGTCCTCCGGGGGATGTCTCCCGGAAGGACGCCTTCAAGGGGCAGGGACGAAGGAGCGATGCGGTGAGCGGTACGGAGAACCGGCGGATGCGGCACCGGCCGCTGCTCGTGGCCTCGGTGGCGACGGGCGTCCTGCTGGCCGGCGGCGGTGGGGTGTACCTGGCGGCCACGGCCTCCGAGGCCGGTGACAGCCGGCCCGCGGGTGCGGCGGCTCCCCCGCCGCTGCGCCTGGACGCCAAGAGCGGAACGGGCGGCGTGGACGGTACGGGCGGTACGGACGGCGGGCCCGGCATCGCGCCGGGCGAGCCCGACCCCAACGGCGGCGGGGCCGTCTACAGGGCCAGGGGCCCCCTGCCCGACGGGCCCTCCTCGGCCGCGGTGCACCGGCCCGAGGGACGGGTCACGTCGGCGGAGGTGACCCGGCTGGCACAGGCCCTGGGCATCCCGGGCGCGCCGCGCCTGGAGGGCGGCGTCTGGAAGATCGAACCGGAGAAGGACAGCTCCGGGCTGCGGCTCGACGTGTCGGCCGAGGCCCCGGGCAGCTGGACGTTCTCGCGGTACGACGGCGGTCCGGTCGGTGACACCTGTCTCAAGGGCAAGGCGTGTCCTCCGCCGGGCGAGGTGAAGCCCCCGGGCGGTGGGCCGGTGAGCGAGGCGGCGGCGAGGGCGGCGGCCACCCCCGTACTGAAGGCGATCGGCCAGGAGGACGCGAAGCTGGACGCGAGCCAGCTGATGGGGGCGGTACGGGTCGTGAACGCCGACCCGGTCGTGGGCGGGCTGCCGACGTACGGCTGGTCGACCGGGATCCATGTCGGTCCGGGCGGTGAACTGGTCGCGGGAAGCGGGCAGTTGAAAGAGCCGGCGAAGGGGGCCGACTATCCGCTGATCGGCGCCGGGAAGGCCCTTGAGGAGCTGAACAAGGCGTCGTCCGGTCCCGGCTCGATCGGCATCGGCGGCTGCGCGACGGATCCGCCGGCCGGGGAGGTCCCGACGGTGACCTGCGAGCCCGGCGCCGAGCCGAAGGAGCTGACCGTGACGGGCGCGGTCCTCGGACTCGCGGCGCAGTTCGTGGACGGCGAGCGGGCGCTCGTACCCTCCTGGCTGTTCCAGGTGGAGGCGGAGGCCGGGGCGAAGCCCCACACGGTCGTCCGGACCGCGGTGGCGCCGGAGCATCTGGCACCCCCGGCCGAGCCGAGCCCCACGCCGACGCCGGACCCCGGCCAGGGCACGGCGCCCGTGCGGCAGATCGAGTCGTACCGGGTCGACGGCACCGGCACGAAGCTCTCGGTGACCTTCTGGGGCGGGGTGTGCAGCACCTACACGGCGACGGCCGGCGAGAGCGTCGACGAGGTCACCGTGCGGGTGACGGAGAAGGCGATCGATCCGGGCAGGGCGTGCATCGCGATGGCGGTCGAGGTGACCCGGACGGTGACGCTGGAGCAGCCACTGGGCGGCCGGACGGTCGTGGACGCGCCGAGCGGCGAGCCGGTCCCGCGCCGGTAGGCACGCGGACCACGGCGTACGTACGAGGGCGGCCGCCCCGGAA
>NZ_JBHUYJ010000110.1:0-26774 GCF_042668715.1 Streptomyces sp. NPDC057271 | reverse complement strand
ACCCCCCAGGTCATCCGTTCGACAGGGGGACACAGTCATGCCGGGCCCGGAGGCCAGCGGCCCTCTTGCAGGACCGCAAAGAACATAACGGGGGGGGGAGGTCTGGGCCGTGCCCGGCACCCCGGCCCTGGCTGGCGGCGGCTGCGATGGACCGAGCTTGCCCGGCGGACCGGCGACCCGATAGTACCCGACAGACTGATGCCCTCCTACCGCTGCTTCCCCTCGGCCAAGAAGGAGGGCAGCTGGCCGCTGGGCATGGTCCCGCCGACCGAAGGAAGCCTGGACCGGGAGACCTGGAGCCGGCTGATCGCCGCCCTCACTCAGTACAGCCCTGCAGGCTCGGACACCCGCTGCCTTGCCTACTACAACCCGCTGACGCTCGGAGCCACTGACTTCGACAATCTCCACGTGCGTGCGGGCCGGCTCGGCGACGCCGAGATCCTTTACGACCAGTCCGAAGCAGACTTCAGCCCGTCCAATCTCTGGGCCGATGACCGCTCCTGGGTCCTGTGCACCGACTACGACCTGTGGGCCACCAAGGTCGTGGGTTCACCAGCCCTCATCAACGCATTGCTGAACGACTCTGAAATCGAGGCGGTGTGCCTGCCCTGGGCACACTGATGATGAGCAGCCCTGGCCCTTTCCCGGCCCTGGAGCGGCGAGCACTCCAGTTCCTGCCCGCTGGGGCCGGACGGCCCTCTACGATCCGGTGCATGCTGGATCCCGAGCTGCTGGAACGGATCACCGCGCGGCGTGCGGAACTGGACGACCTCGAAGAACAGCTGGCCACCCAGCTGGCGGAAGTGCGGGCCGAACGGGACGAACTTGCGGTCGCCGAACGCGTCTTTGAACGGATGGCCGGACAGCCCGCCGAGGAACGCGCCTCCGCCAGGCCGATGCCGGGGCAGGTGGGCGGCCGGGCGGTGATGCTGATCCCGCACCGCGAACCGGGAGTGGAGGAGGACGCGCTGCCGTGGGACTACCAGCGCATCATCACCGCCGTGCGACAGGCCGCCGGACCGGTCATGGCCCGCGAGGTCGGCGAGGTGGTGGGGGTGGACATCAGCGTGAAGGCCAAGCTGGAACCGCTGCGCAGCAAGCTGGTCAGACTCGTCGATCGCGGCTGGCTCCGCAAACTGCCCGACGGCCGGTTCACCACCCGCCTGTGACGAGCAGCACCGCCACTCGGAGGGGCTCAGCACGGGCGTGACCCGGTTGCCCCCGGCGGCCGTTGGGATTGTGTGACGAATACCAAAGAGCGCGCCGAGGACACCTGCTCGCTTGTCTACCAGTGCCGTCTGCCGCTGTCCACGCGCACCGTCAACCACCTCGCCGACCTGCTACGGCGTCACCTGAAGACGATTCGGTCCCGGTGGCGGATCCTGCCGCCCGGGAAGATCGCGGTGATCGTCCTGGCCGTACTGCGTCACGACCAGCGCCTGGCCGACATGGCCGGCGGAAACGGCGTGTCCGAGTCCACGGTCCGACGCTGGCGCGACGAGCCGATCGGACTGCTCGCCGCCCAGGCCCCGCGCCTGGACCGCGCCCTGAAGAAGGTCGCCAAGCAGGGCGGGGAGCTGGTCCTGATCGACGGCATGCTCATCCGCACCCAGCGCCGTACAGGCAGCGCCGACCGGCGGAACTACTCCGGCAAGCACCGAACTCATGGCCTGCACTTCCTCGCCCTGACCGACGAGAGCGGGCGCCTGATCTGGATATCCGCCGCCAGGCCTGGCCGCACCCACGACAACACCGCCGCCCGCCACGACCACATCCTGGCCCACCTGCGCGCCGCCGGCCTCGGGGCACTGGCCGACCTCGGCTTCCGCGGCCTGGACAACGACCTCCTCGACCCCGTCATCGTCACCGGCTACGCCGCCAGCCGCACCCACAAGCTCACCCCAGGCGAGAAGGAAGCCAACCGCGTCCTCGCCGTCGGACGCGCGCCAGTCGAGCACGGCTTCGCCCACCTCAAGAACTGGCGGATCCTCACCAAGCTCCGCACCGACCCCGCCCGCGCCACTCAGCTCCTGCGAGCCCTGCTCGTCCTGACGAACCTCGAAATCAACCGCTGACGGATGATCTTCGCCGTGGACTTCCGCCCACGACCAGCATGAGCGCCCCGAGGACCGGTCACACCAGCCCTTTGACCTGTGACTTCAAGTTGGCGGAGGCTCAGTGACATGGCGTCGTTCGTCACTCCGGACCGGCTGGCCGCCTTCGCCGGCAAATGGCACCCGCCCCGTACGACTCCGGCAAGCCCCACGACAACCTGCACAGACCGCAGCAGTACCACCGCGGCCTTCAACGCGTCTTCTACACCTCCGCGCTGATCAGTATCCGCAGCGACCCGAACTCGCGCCGCTTCTACGACAGGAAACGAGCCGAGGGCAAGCGCCGCGTCCAGGCCGTGCTCGCACCCGCATGCCGACGAGTCAACGTCTTCTGGGCGTTGATCCGTGACCGACGGTGCCACCAAGTCGTACCCCCAGTGATTCATACGGCTTGAGCTCAAGATTGGGAAGCCTTACCAAGATCAGATGGAGCTGGCTGCATCAGCACCGCCGCCTGTCCGCCGTCCAGCGGTGCGACCCGCTTCCGTGAGCGGCCGTAACCATGCCGCTATCTGCCGGAGCACCCCGAGATCGCCCGGAGGTGTCAACGGTGCCCAGCCGATGTCCGGCCCCGTTCGCCGGACGGCAAGTAGATAAGTGATCACAGAGGGGTGCGTCAAGGCGGATTCAGGACTCTCTGCGAACCGGCCAGTAGGAAGCATCCGTACTGCCCTTTGAGTCGTGTCGCAATCCGCCGGTGCGCGCTGCTGCGCTGGTGTGCCGCGGCTCCTGACGCTGTTCGATTTGGAGCCCTCTATGTTTCCTTCCTGTCTGGCCGCCCGTTCTATCAGTGCCGTCTGTGTGGGTCTGGTCCTTGTTCTCGCGGGATGTGGTGGTGAGAAGGGTGAGCCGGAGGAGTCGGGGGTCCTCACTCCGGGGGCGTTCGCGTCGGCGGAAGTCCGGCCGATCGCCGCCGTGGGGACTGGTACGTCCGCTCTCGGTGAGGTTGCGGTCGATATCGAGGGCTTCACTCTCTACCGGTTCGACAAGGACAGTGCCAAGCCGTCGGCCTCGCGGTGCGAGGGCGGGTGCGCGAAGACGTGGGAGCCGGTGCTCGCCTCGGACGGGATGCCTATCGCGCTGCCCGGGGTGGCACCCTCCGCCCTGGGAATCGTGGTCCGTGGTGACAAGACCAAGCAGGTGACCCTGGCCGGGTGGCCGGTCTACCGCTACACGGGCGACACCGCACCGGGACAGACCGCCGGCAACGGCGTGGACGGCACATGGCACGCCCTCGCACCCGACGGCTCCACCCCCGGCGCCAAGAAGGGAACCAAGAACTGACAGGGAGTTGCCGCGTGCCGGAATGCCGCAGCACCGAGTGTTGAGCGCCGCGCATGCGAGGTCCGGATGGAAGTGATGCAGACATGACAGAAGAGAAAGTTCCTCGATGAGAAACAAGAGACCTGCCAAACGGTCCAGAGGCATACTCAAAGCCTCTGCGATCGTGACGCTCGCCTGCATGGCGGCGCCCCTGCTCCCGACGGTCGCCATGGCCGCTGAGGCACCGGTGGCGCCGGTGAACGCGCCGACGCTCGCGGAGGCCGCCCCCGAGGGCGTCAACCTGGCCGCCGGCAACGGTGACGTCAGCCAGCAGACCGGTGACTTCACCTACGCCTACCCGTTCACGCTTCCCGAGGGGCGGATGGGCTTCACACCGTCGCTGGCATTGCAGTATTCGTCCTCCGGCGCCGTGCACGGCGGAATCGCCTCGGGCTGGTCCCTGAACACTCCGGTCATCAAGGCCGACGAGCGAGCGGGAACCGACGCGAACGTGGGCGTCGGTGCCTGGAAAGACGCCATCCATGCGGTCGCGCCCGAGGGCGAGCTGATCGCCGACTCGACGATGCAGGTCAAGCCGGGGGCCCGCGGCTTCCGGGCAGTCCACGACCAGACCTTCGTACGGTTCGAGTACCTGGGTGACCTCACCACAGGTCCTGCCGCCGCCTACTGGTGGCGGGCGATGTACGGCGACGGACGGACCCGCTACTACGGCCTGCGCAGCCAGCACCCCGCCACCTACGCGCCGCTGGTGAAGGAGACCAACTCCCACGGTGATTCCCTCGTCTATACCTACAGCACGGTCGGCCGTACCGCCGATCCGGTCATAGGCGCCGACCCGCGTGAGTTCTTGCCCACATCCGTCAGCTACATGAATTCCAACGGCGACCAGTACGCGAGGGTCGTCCTTGAATGGCAGAACGAGCCCGCCTATTGCGTCGGCACTCCGCAGGACGGGGCGGTGCCGGTCGGCAGCCTCCTGGACTACCGGTCGGGGAGGGCCCTTCTGCGGGGCACGCGTAAGCTGCAGCACGTCTCGACCTGGGTCGCCCGCGAGAACTCCGTAGACGCTCTCAAGCCTGGCGACCCATCCCCGGGTGGCCTGCGCAGATCTCGTGAGTACGCGCTCACCTACAACGACACCGACCGGTGCGACGGGCAGACGACCCCGTACCGGCAGCTGAAGGCCGTCCAGGAGACGGCTTACTCGTCCGCTCGCATTTACGAACCCGGCTGGGTGACTGTCAAGCCCCCGGTCGAGTTCACCTACGGCGGCTCCCGGCCGCGGACCCTGAGCAGTGACTACGGACCCACTCAGAATCTCGACAGCATTCCGCTGCCGAGGTCGGTCTTCTTCGATGCAGGTGTCGAGCCGGGGGCCGGCGAGGGCACGGTCGAGACCTTCAACCGCCTGATCGGTTTCGCTCGGGGCGAGCTGCAGACCTCTCTGTGGCTGGATGTGAACCGGGATGGGCTGCTCGACGTGCTGCGGCGGCCGAGCAATCCTGATCTGAGCGCCGATGGAGACGCACCAGCGGGCGGGTGCACCCTTGAGGTTCATCTCAATCAGGGCGACGGCACCTTCGTGAGGAACTCCGCCGCCTTCTCCGACTTCAGTCTCACCTCCCATCTGGCTGACGTGCCGCGAACCAGCGGCATCCCAGCCGACGGCCGAGGCGAACTCGAATGCGGACTCAACCGCTCGCTCAGCAACGTCAGCGGCGGGCGCTTCGGGACCCAAGTCATGCACCAGTTCCGTGACATGAACGGGGATGGGCTACCGGACCTGGTCTCCCAGCCACTGGTGTACCGCTGGGACAAGCCCTACGCCAGCACGCTGGGCATCCCCGTTCCCCAGGACCGTTCCACCACTGACTGGTACGTGGCTCCCGAAGGTGAGACCAACTCTCTGGGTGTGGACGGGCGCATCCAGCAGAACTGGTACGTCTACCTGAACACCGGTAACGCGTTCAGCAAGACGCCCATCGTGCAGCCTCCCCGAGAGCCTTCCACGAAGGTGGTTCCCTACCGGATCAGTCCGTCGGGTGTTCTCGAGGGCATGACCGGGCCCGACTCGTTCAACGAGAGCGAAGGAACCTCGACGCTCGACCTGACCGGTGACGGTCAGGCCGACATCCTGGACAATGACGGATCCCTGGGCAGCTACGAGGACGACACCGCTGCCCTGGCCATTGGGCAGCAGCCTGACAGTCCCACCCTCTTCCGGACTGTGCCGGGGACTGCCGGCACGTGGGCGCTCGGCGATCCCCACTTCAACGAGTCGGGACGGGCGTCAAAGTCTGACGACTATGCCTTGTACGAGCAGCGTAACGGCCTGTTCGACGTCAACGGTGACGGACTGCCTGACCAAGTCGTCAACGAGTCCGGCTCCGACACCAGCGACGTCTACTTCAACCGAGGCAATCGCTTTGGCGTACAGCCCGGCCACCCCGACCTTGTGCTGGGCAAGGGTTTGGCAGCCAGGGACGGTCTGCTGTGGCAGAGCCGCCGCCATCTGTCGGGCTCCACCCGCGACGACGGTGAACTGCTGCGCAGACAAGTGGACATGGATGCAGACGGCCTGCTTGACCTCATCATTCGCAGCACCTCCGGCTCGACGCACTCCCTGCTGCAAGGCGGAGGAGCCCAGTGGGCCAAGAAGCTGTACTTCGGCGATGGCGGCGTCAGCCTGTCGCGGCTACTGACCGGCGCATCTCACAAGACTGATGAGTCCATGAAGCTGGACAGCATATCCAACGTGGACTGGGATCCCAGCGATCCGAATTCCCCGGCAAGCTGGACGACCACTCAGATCCGGAAGGAACTGGCGGCGACCGCGTATCCGGTGGATCTCAACGGTGACGGCCTCAACGATCTCGTCGGTGACATGGACGGCGACGGGAAGCCCGAGGTGCGCTTCGCCAACGCGAAGCTGGACGGACGCGTTGCGGACACAGACGCCCCCGACCGCCTCATGCGTACCGTCAGCAACGGCTACGGCGCGAAGACCACGGTGAGCTATGAGCGTAGTCCGGAGGTCGGCCGCTGGGTCGTCTCCCAGCTCGACGTCCTCCCCGGGTTCGGCGAACCCACACAGCGGACCCAGTTCTCCTACATCGCACCGCAGCGGACACGTGACGCCTACGGCAACTGGGCGTTCCGTGGCTTCGGCCAGGTCGCCCGGCTCAACCCCAACGATCTCAACACCACCACGGACGACAGCTCGTCCGTGACGAAGTTCGAGTACCTCCTGGATTACCGCGGACGTCCCACGCGCACCATCACGTCACGGGACGGCAGCGCCTACCCCGACGGGACCGCCTCCCTCGGTTCCCACGTGGTCTCGGTGCAGGACCGGGAGTACACCCTCCGTCCGCTGCCGTCGACGAGGGCACCGAAGATGGACGACGGCTTCCCGCTGCGCGTCGTGCTTCCCCGGAAGACGGACACCTACTCCTGCGGCACCGTTGACGGTGAGTCGCTGCTCGACTGCGTGAAGCCGGGGAAGCGTAAGACGGAGGAGACCTTCTACAAGTCACTGTCCGTCTCCGGCGTGTACATCAGGGACATCGTCGACAAGACCGAGACCTCGTTCCTCAACGGCCAGGGAGCGCAGGAGACTCGGCGTGACAAGCTGACCCACGCTTCCCTCTGGACCGACGCGGATTACCGTCTCGTGCTCACAGACAAGGCCAGCGAGCGGCAGACAGGTGACACCGTTGAGCAGACGGGGCTCCAAGGCTGGCGCTACGACGGGTCGTTGAGTCTGCTCCAGCAGGCACTGGCCTCCGACGGCAATGGCCGAACATTGACCACCCGCTACCTGCACCACCTCAGCGGACCGGCCTACGGCCAGGTGCACAAGGTGTGGCAGCCCGAGCAGTCCGATCAGTACCCGCACGGCTCCTACACGACCTACGAGTACGACCCGTACGGGCTCCACCCCATGGAGACCCGCAACCCGGCCGGGCACGTCACGCGGACGCTGACGGACTACGCCACCCGCACGCCCCTGGTTGTGCAGGGCCCGAACTTTGCCTGCGAGAACGGTGGGCCGAGTGGGTGCACCTTCGACACGGCGGTCAAGGTCGAGGCCACTGTCGTGACGGCGGACGGCTTCGGCCGGCCACTGACCACCACCGTCAGCCCGGTCAGCGGCGGTTCGGACCAGGTGGTGGCCACCGCCAGTTACGACGACTCCGCCTTCTACAACTCAGGAAGCGCCACCGCCCCCACCTCGGCCACCGTCCGGACGCTGGGCGGCAACGGGCAGATGTCAGAGACGCTCAGCGAGTACGACGGCCTGGGACGGGTCACCCGCACACTGGTGCAGCAGGCCCCACATCCGCAGAAGGAGACTCTGTACGACTACGCCGCTCAGGGAGGCCTTCGAGCGATTACCACGCCCAACCCCTACGGACTGGCGACAGTCGGATACACCTTCGCCCGCGACTCACTGGGCCGGGTCACCAAGCTGTGGGGCCCCGATCCCGGGAGTGCCACCGAGACCAAGAACTCCGTTCTGGCTGACGCCACCTACATGGGTCTGGCCCAGTCGTCGCGACAGCGAGTGAGCGACACCAGCCCGTACACCGAGAAGCGGCTGGAGCACGACGCCGGCGGGCAGCTGGTCAAGGTCGGCGAGCGCAAGGTCTCCGGCTCGGCCTACTCGGATCTGGCGTTCACCCGCTACACGTACGACGGTAACGGCAACGTCGCGAAGGTCACCGATCCGGACGGGGTGGTCACCTCGATGACCCATGACTGGGCGGGCAACCGCACCGCGGTCACCTCCTCCGGCAAGCGATGGGCCTACGGCTACGACCGCAACGGGAACCTGACCTCGGTCACCGAGCCGCACCCGGCCGGGCAGTCGGCCATGTACACCCGCACCATCGCCTACGACGCCATGAACCGTGCCGTCACCGAAACCCCGGCGGTGCGCGACCTGACCTCCGAGGAGCAGACCGCGTTCAAGCACGGTGTCACCCGGCACTTCTACGACGCGGCGCACCCCTCGCTGACCGGTGTGGACGCCCAGCAGCAGATCGGACGCCTCTCCTACACCACCAGCCCAGCGGCCACCACGGTCCACCGCTACGACTCCCTCGGCAATGGGGCCGGAACCAGCCAGACCCTCACCGAGACAGGAGGCATCCCAGCCACCGCCGAAACGCTCCACCGGACCGTGCGTAGCGGCGCCACTGGCATCCTCGAGTCATCGGCCGTCACGTCCAGCGGCGGCCACATCGGCTCTACCCTTTCCTACCAGTGGGACCAGGCGGGTCAGCCCTACCGGCTGCGGGCACGCCTCGGCTCCAAGACACTGACCGTGGCACAGCTCAGCCGCAACGCCGCGGGCCTGGTGAACCGCAGGGAGGCCAACCCCGGCGCCGTCGTCCCTGGCTTCGCCTCGCCCGTGGCCAGGTACGGGTACACGCCCGCCGGACAGGCCCGCTTCCAGCAGGTGAAGCTCGGGTCGACCGAGCTCTACCTGAACTTCATCGGTCACACCGGCAACGCTCAGGTCTCCGCCACCAGCGAGACCCTGCTCGGCGGCACTCCGACGGTCACCAGGTACACCTACGACCACCGTCACCAGCTCGCCACCGCGTACCAGGAGAGCGGCGGGGTGGGCTACAACTCGGCCTTCACCTACACCGACGGCGGTCGCCTCGCGAGTGCCAACGTCGGCAACGCCACCGGGGCCGTGCGGATCAACCCCCGCAACGTCACCTACACCTTCGACCCGGACGACCCACAGCAGCTGAAGGAGCTGACCAAGCCCGACACCACCACCTACGCCGCCTACACCTATGACGACGCGGGCAACACCACGACCCGCACCGTCGACGGGGAAAAGGTGACGCAGCGCTGGGACGGCCAGGGCCGCCTGGCCCGCACCGTTCGCCCGGACGGTTCGGCCGAAACCTACTACTACGAGGGCCCCACCCGGATCGCAGTCCTGCGCACCGACAAGGAGGGTAAGACCGTAGAGGTTCGCCGCGCGTTCGGAGCCGTGGACGCGGTGTACACCGCGTCCGCCACTCCGGACTACCGCGAGCAGCTGAGCCTCGACGGCACTGTCGGCCGTATCGACGGTGCATGGGACGATGCCTCGCTGGAGTACTACTACACCAGCCCGCAGGGCCACGAGGTCCTGGCGATCAGAGCCACCGACGGCCGCGTCATGCGCGCCGCCACTTACGGCCCGTTCGGCGAGGTTCTCAGTCAGAAGCTCGAACCCGGCACCGCGGGCGACAAGTACACCCGTGAGTTCAACGGCAAGGAGTACGACGCGCACAGCGGCCTGCACTACTACGGCCACCGCTACTACGACCCGATCGCCCTCCAGTGGGCCAGCGCCGACCCGAAGTACCGTTTCGAGCCCGACGCGGACCTGACCCAGCCCCGCAAGGCCAACCTCTACACCTACACCGCGAACAACCCGCTCGCCTTCGTCGACCCCGACGGCCTTGACACAGCCGACAAGGTCGTTGAATCGGCGAACCAAGCGGCACTATGGGTCGAGAACAACCTGATCGTGAGCACGAGTGTGGTCAACAACGCGGCCCTGATGGCAGGAGCCAAGTACTTCTACGACACTGTCAAGACCCCGGAGACACTGGCAGCTGCCCCAGGCGCGGTGCAGTTCGCACTCGCCGTACCAGGAGTGGCCAAGGCTGCGGCAGCCGTCGTCGGGTGGACCACCGGTACCGCGATCGGCAGTGGAATCAGAGAGCTCACCGTCGACAGGATGTTCGCGGCGTCCCAGGCAAGAGTCGATGACAGGGCGAAGACCAGGGCCGCTTACGAGGCAAGCATCTACCAGGAAGGAATCCAGCAGTACGCCGACAGCAACGGCCTGGTGGTGGGCAACTTCGAATTCCAGTTGGACCGGCAGACCCAGGGAGCCGTGGCCGCAGCCGCCGACCGGATGGTTGAGGAGGAGGCATGGATCGCCACCGGCATCGACGCCGTGGCGGCATTGGCTGTCCACAAGTCCGCTGAACTGAAGAAGTCGGCAGTTCAGAAGGTCGCCGGAAACGGCAGCCACATCGCGCAACAGTCCGCGTGTGGAACTGGCGGATGCGGTGGGCCGGCTCCCGAACCCGTGGACGCATCGGACTTCATCGCTCCGGCATCCGCTGTACCTCCGCCGGCGGCCGCCGCAGCTCCGGTGGCGCCCTCCCAGTAGACAGGACGTATCCCGACAGAAGGCCATGGTGCCCCCGCTCGTCACCGAGCGGGGGCATCGGCATTGGAAGGCCGGAACCTCCTTCCGTACGAGGCGCTGGCCTGCTGGGTCGTTGAGGAGTATTTCGATCGAGGCGAGGCCGGCGTAGGAGTCCGATCGTTCGAACGCCCACTTCCTATAGCTCGGACGCTTCAGCGCGGATGCCGGACTCAACTGCCGAGTGGCCGACCGCCGAACTGCGTAGCGAACCGGTCAACTAGTCCGCGCCGTATCGCTTCTGTGCGGGCCAACAGAACGTAGCCCGCTCGAAAGGAGGAACTGTGAGAAGAAGAGCGAAGCGGAAGTTGATGAGCAGGTTCGTCAGTTCTGTATTCCTCTCATTGACGGTCATGGCCCCCCAGGCAACGGCCGTCGCATTGCCGGAACCGGTTCGGGATCCCGTCACGGCAGCCGAGCACACCGACGACCTGGGTGGGGAAGTCGCCCTCGACGTACGGCTCGGGAAGTTCACGAGGGCAGGGTCCGACTGGGTGGTGAGTAGTGCGACGGATCTCCTTCTGCACGAGCGCTCGGACAACAACGTGAAGATCTCCTACCGTCTCTCGCGGAGGGAGGAGAACCAGGGCGACGAGCCACGGATGGTGCACGTCGGCGAGCGCCAGGTGTTCGACGGCCCCGTCGCGCAGGGCAAGCGAGAGATGAATCTCGTGCTCGGCCGACTCTCCAAAGGGCGATACCTGCTGACCGTGCATGCCACAGCCAAGCAGAGCGAGTCTCTGACCTGGGGAGACGAGGGGGAGCTGCGCTTCGAGGCATCCTCCGCGGGTGTCAGTGAGGGTTGGAAGGGAGTGGGGAAGCGGCCTGCCGCCGAGAGCGATCCCTCGTATGCCTCCGACCTGCCCAGCCGGACGTACTGCACGCCCCAGGACAACGGAACATGCGTGTGTCGGATCGGCTACAAGGTGGCCACCCAGTGCTTCGACCACTATTCCGAGGTCGTCGAACTCGCCGGCAAGGTGAACTACGTCAACCGGACAGGCGGGACAGAAGTCGTCAGGGAGGCGGTCCTCAGAATTCTGGACGCGGACCGAAGGACCATTGGCACCGGCTTCACGGGTGAGGACGGCACCTACAACGTCTCCTACACCACGTCGTACGAGGCCAACGTCGGATGTAGTAGCGACCCACGTTGCCAAATGGACCGCATGGGTGTGTTTCTGCACCTCATCACCTCAGACGGCAAGTCCATCGACGTCCTCGATAAGGACGGTGCCCACTACGAGTTCAGTCTGGGCAACAGCTACTACTGGACCTACGGAGGCTACGTCGAGACCACCATCGATCCGGTGGACCCGGTTTACCCCCTTCCGTCATGGAAGAGCATCTGGGTCTACATGGACGCGATCAGGACCCGCCGACTCATCACCCTGGAAGCCGCCAACGACCCGGGCAAGACAACGATCCAATGGTGGGCCGACCGGGACGCAGGGTCCTACTACACGCCCGGCGGACGCGTAATGCTGCGTGGTGGAGCTCCTGACGACAACTTCACCACCATTCACGAGATCGCCCACAACTACATGTACAACGTCTACGGAAGCCTGCCGAACACTCCGAACTGCAGCCCGCACACCCTGACTGGCGTGTCGAGCTCGGGATGCGCATGGGTCGAAGGATGGGCGGACTATCTTCCCACCGTCGTGAACAACTCTCCGGTTATCAACCCGCGCGGCACCACGATCAACCTTGATCACACAGGGTCCTTCGGTTTGCGTGAAACGGGAGCCGATCTCAAGCCGATCGGATGGGAGACAGAGGGCCGAGTGGCAGGAGCACTCTGGGACCTCACCAGGGCCTATGACTTCTCGACGGTGTATGGCGCCTTCCTGGGAAGCCAGGCCGATTCCTTCGAGGACTTGTGGAAGCACTGGGTGAAGATCAGAAATCCGCTCGATGCCATGGGGAACCTGGAGGGAAACAAGATCTTCTTCGCTGTCCGAATCGACGATCACGACGCCCCGCTCTTCGACGGTCAGTATCCTGTGACGTCGGCGCTCGGTTGGTGGGTCAGCACGACCGAAGCCGGCTCGCGAAACGGCGACTACCGTGTCCACACGCCCGGGAGCGAAGGAACCTTCTCGTTCTACCCGGGGCACAAGCTCACCGAGTACAACCGCACCAGTGGAAGGTACGACGTGTTCGTGAAGTTCCCGGCGGTGACGGATCAGTCAACCACCACGACCTACAAGGTCTACAGCGGCGAGGGGATCACCACGAAGGCGGTGGACCAGACCGCCCAGGCCGGACAGTGGGTCTGGTTGGGAACCTACTACTTCGCACAGTCCTCCTCGTACCACAACATCAAGGTGATGGCTGGGGCTGACGAGAACGTGACAGTCGACGAAGTGGTCTTCAGCAAGGTCTGACCGTCTAGCCCCGGACTTCGCGGGTCACCGCTTCAGGTCTCGCTGGGCGCTTCGGTTGCCCAGCGAGCTTTGATTTTGGCCGACCGGGCACCAATGTGCGGGCGGTCATTCACGGCACTCGGTCACAGGTCCGGCAAGAGGAGCCAGACTTCGGAGAAGGCAAGGCCGTGCTCGTGGGTCACCGCCCCGCACGGGCAGCCCAGCGAGATCAGGCGCCAGTCGCAGGTCACCGTCCCTGAGTGGTAGTCGAAGGCAGAGGTGTGGGCCAAGTTGCACCGCCTGGTTCTCGACGAGCTCGGCTCCCGAGGCGAGCTGGACTGGTCGAGGTGCGATCGACTCGGTCAACGTGCGGGTTCTGAAAAGGGGGGACCTGGCGGGTCCGAATCCTGGCGACCGGGGCAAGTGCGGGTCGAAGATCGTGCCAGTGCGGGGTCTGGCAACCGGCGCACACACGTAAACCGGAACGCTCCTGTTCTACGTACTGCTCTGTACAAGCCGGGATGAGTCACACCTCTCCTGTGGACGCGAACGGAAGTGACGAAGATGCGCAGAGCCCTGAGCCCGTGGACGTGGCAGGAGGAGTTCGGCTTCGAGCAGGTCTGTGAGATGTCCGGTGCGCACCGCACGCTCTGGCTCACCGGCCAGGCGTCGACCGACGCCGATGGACACCCGGTCCATCCAGGAGACATGAGCGCGCAGCTCCAGCAGACGTTCGACAATCTCGAAGAGGTGCTGAGGGCGGCGGATGCGAAGTTGTCCGATGTCGTTCGACTCGTCTGCTACACGACCGACGTCGATGAGCTGTTCACCGTGTGGGACGAGCTGCGGACGCGACTTGCCGCCGGAGGCTGCCGTCCCGCTCTGACCTTGCTCGGTGTCACGCGCTTGGCCTATCCCGAGCTACTGGTGGAGCTTGAGGCGACCGCGACCGTAGACGAAGAGCCGGCTCCGCGGGTCGCAGACGCGGCGCCCACACCTCTGTGAGCGGGAGGAATGATGGCCGCTTCACCTGACAGCCTGACCTACGGCCAGTATCTGTGCCTTGACGCCGTCCTAGAGGCACAGCACCCGGTCGCCGAACCCTCCTGTCACGATGAAATGCTGTTCATCATTCATCACCAGGTCGCTGAGCTTCAGATCAAACTCCTCATCGGGGAGATCGAAGAGGCCGGTAGAGTGCTCAGAACCAGGAAAACGGTTGAGTGCATTCCCGCCCTCGAGAGGGTGTTCCAGGTGCAGGCCGCCATGAATTGTCAATGGCGCGTGCTCGAAACGCTCTCTGTGGACTCTTTTGGACAGTTCCGTAAATCCCTCGCCGGCACTTCAGGATTTCAGTCGGTGCAGTATCGAGTCCTGGAGTTCCTCCTCGGGTATCGTCGACAGAGCGTGTTCACTCAATTCGCCGGACACCCAGCCGCGATCGAGCGGCTCGTCGAGGCGTCGCGAGTTCCGAGTTTGTACGACGATTTCATCGCACACGTACGGCGCCGCGGTCACGCGCTGCCGGACAGGCTGGACGTCCACGGGCAGCAGGATGCTGGTAGTTCGGCCGCACCGGAGCTCGTCGAAGCCCTTGCAGGCGCCTACTTGCGTGGAGCGGAAGACATCAGGACACTCTTTGATTGCACGGCAGGCATTGCTGAGGTCGCACGTGTATGGCGAGAGCAGCATCTCGCGGCTGCTACTCGACTCATCGGATTGTCCCCAGGGACC
Source organism: Streptomyces sp. NPDC057271 (assembly GCF_042668715.1). Taxonomy (NCBI): domain Bacteria; kingdom Bacillati; phylum Actinomycetota; class Actinomycetes; order Kitasatosporales; family Streptomycetaceae; genus Streptomyces; species Streptomyces sp. NPDC057271. The sequence continues at coordinate 12,042 of NZ_JBHUYJ010000110.1, read as the reverse complement.
GGCGGCACCTCAGGGGCTTCATATTTGCGTGATGCTGCGCGAGTGCGCTTTTTCCCGGAACTTCTGGATTCCCTGGCGAGAGGCAGGGGGCGCCGCTCTCGGTGGCAGGGTGACGGAATCAAGGATTAGGCATCGATTCACTGCTGAATGAGAATCATGAGAAACGTGACAGGATGATCATGGGAATCGAGTCCGATATTTTCGACGAGTACCTGCAGAGGACCACTAGGTCCCAGCAGCAGTATCAAGAGGCCGCGCGCTGGCTCCCGGGGGGGGATACTAGAACGATCAATCATTACTCCCCCTACCCGGTGGTGCTCGATCGCGGGGACGGTTGCTTGATCCACGATGTGGATGGCAATTCGTACATCGACTTTCTGAACAACTACAGCGCTCTGATTCACGGGCATGCCCACCCCGGGGTGACCGCTGCGCTGGAACGGCAGTCCCGTCGTGGACTCGTCATGGGTGCGCCTTCGCCAGTGCAGGCAGAGCATGCGCGCATGCTCTGCGAGCGCGTACCGTCGCTGTCAAAGGTGCGCTACTGCAATTCAGGGACGGAAGCCACCCTCTTCGCCATACGAGCAGCGCGGGCGTTTACCGGAAGAAATGTGGTCGTCAAGGTTGACGGTGGCTACCACGGCACACATGACGTGGTCGAGGTCAACATGTTCTCCGACCTCCCTGGTCAACCTCAGCAGAGGCTGCCGGAGGGCTTTCCTCCGCTCCGCATCCCGCATGGTGTGCCCGCGGACACCGAGAGTCACGTCCTGGTTGTGCCCTTCAATGACCTGGACGCGGTGCGCTATGTCCTTGCGTGTTTCCATGACGAGATCGCGGCGGTCATCGTTGAGCCGATGCTCGCCGCCGGCGGCGGAATAGCCCCGCAGGAGGGCTACCTCGCCGGACTGCGTCAGCTGACCGAACAGCACGGCACACTGCTGATCTTCGATGAGGTCGCGACATTCCGGCTGGGCCCGATGCAGGAGCGGCTGGGTATCCAACCAGACCTGACAGCCCTCGGGAAGATCATCGGAGGTGGACTCCCGATCGGTGCCTTCGGTGGGCGCGAGGACATCATGTCGCTGTTCGACCCGACCCGCGACGCGCCCCTCTACCACTCGGGCACGTTCTGCGGCAGCGACGCCGCGCTGGCAGCGGGAATGGCCGCCATGGACTACTACGGGCCGAGGGAACGCGACCGGTTGAACGGCCTCGGCGACACTCTGCTGGCACGTCTGACCGAGGTCACCCGAGAAGAAGGCATCAGGGGAAGCGCCGCCGGCATCGGATCGTACGGGCACTTCCACTGGGGTGAGGGGCCGTTGCGCAACGCTGCGGACTGTGCTGCTCGCGCGAAAGGGCTGGGAGACCTCCCTGCGCTGTTCCACATCAGCATGCTGAACCGCGGGATCTTCCTGTCCAGGCGGAGCCTCTTCTGCCTGTCCACCCCCATGTCCCACCTCGAGGTTGACGCGTTCACCGAGGCGTTCTGTGAGGTTCTCCGGTTGCTGCGGCCGTACATCGCCCGGCAGCTGCCTCATCTCCTGCTCGCACCGCAGCCGGTGCGCTGAACGAGCCGTCAGGAGTCGTCATGGACTGCATTGAGTGGACACTCCGCGAGGCCGTCTCCCGGATCGCCTGCCGGGATGTCACTGTCGTCGAATACACGGACCAGCTGCTGAGGCGATGCGGTGAGCAGGCGCGACTGAACGCCTTCATCTCGCTACCCGTTCCAGAAGTCCGACGGGCGGCGAGGGAGGCCGACCGCCTGATCCGGCGAGGCGAGGCACTCGGCCCCCTGCATGGGATCCCCCTGGTGGTCAAGGACAACATCGACGTGGCCGGAATGCCCACCACTGGCGGCACCCCCGCGCTGCGGGCACACCGTCCACCCCGGAGCGCCCCCGTGGTCAGCTCCCTGCTGAGGGCCGGAGCGCTCGTCCTCGGCAAGAGCAATATGCACGAACTGGCATACGGCGTGACCGGAGACAACGCGGCATTCGGCCCGGTTCGAAACCCGTACGACAACAAGCGTCTGGCCGGCGGCAGCAGCAGCGGAACTGCGGCAGCGGTGAGTGCTCGTCTGGCGCCGGCGGGGCTGGGAACGGACACCGGCGGGTCGGTGCGCATCCCTGCCGCCCTGTGTGGCGTCGCCGGCCTGCGCCCGTCCATGGGGCGCTACAGCCAGCGCGGCGTCATGATTCTGTCACCCACCCGCGACACGGTGGGCCCCATGGCAAGGAACGTCAGCGATCTCGCGCTCCTCGACGCGGTTCTGACCGGGCAACCTCACGCCGCCGCCGTCGTCGCGCCGTCTTCCCCGCTGCGGATCGGGGTTCCCAGGAATCCGTGCTTCCGATCCGTCGATCGATCGGTCACAGACGTAGTGGAACGCCGACTGGCGCAGTTGGAGGAGCACGGAGCGACGCTGATCGAGGTGGATCTCCCGCCCCGCGTCGAGGAACTGACCGCCGCCGCCGGATTTCCGATCGTGTTTCACGAGACTCCGCCGAGCCTCACCCGCTACCTCCGAGCGACTGAGCCCGCCATGGAGTTCGCGGAGCTCGTGGAGCAGGTGGCAAGTGCAGACGTCCGCGAGATGCTCGGTTCCCTGCTTCCGCCAGGCGCCGTTGATCCCGCGGTCTACGGCGCCGCGCTCGGGACTCATCGCCCAGAACTCGAGGGGCGCTTCGCCCACTACTTTCGACAGAACGACCTGTCCGCCATCGCGTTCCCCACCGTTCCCGTGACCGCCTGCCAAGCCGAAGAGACGTCCGTGGTGCCGGTGAACGGAACCGCTGAGCCTACTTTTCTGACCTACATCCGGAACACCAACGTGGCGAGCGTCATCGGCTGGCCAGGTCTGAGCGTCCCTGCCGGACTGGACGCGAACGGCCTCCCCGTCGGCATCGAACTGGATGGCCCCCCAGGCAGCGAGGCGCTTCTCCTGTCCCTCGGCAGACACTGCGAGGAACTGTGGGGCCCGCTCCCCGCTCCGGCAACACATGGAGAAACACTATGAACATCACAGAAGTGATCAGCGCGGCAGGGCAGCCCACCCGCTTCTCCGATGTGGCGCTGCTGCACGAATACCTGGCAGGCGGGGCCCCCGGAGGGCCACCCGTCTACCTCAGTATCGGCGAGACGTGGACCGAGGCGGCCCCCGGCCTCACCAGACTGCTCGCTGCGCCCATGGACTCCCACAGCCACGGATACGTCATTTCCCAGTACGGACTGCCTCGGTTGCAGCAGGCGCTTCGCCGCTACATCGCCGAGGACCACGGACTGTTGGATATAGCGGAACCCGGCGTGGACTTCGAGGTGGCAGTCGCATGCTCGGGCACACGCAACGCCATGCACGACTACGCCCGCCTGCTCAGAGACGAGGCAGCCACCGGCGGGCCGGGGGGTACGTCGGAAACCACTCCGGTCGCCTATGTGTTCTCGCCAGGGTGGGACTATGCAGGCGTCTTCTCCGCATGCGGCTACAGAGTGAGACACCTGCCACTCTCCGCGGCGGACTCCCATCCCTGCCTCGACACCCTGCGGCGAGCCCTGCTCGGTGCGGAACAGCCAGAACTCGCGCGGGGTGTCATAGTCATCAACGCGCAGCACAATCCGACCGCCGTGAACTGGCGGCCGGAAGACGTCAGGGCCATCATCCGCATGGCGCTCACCGCACAGGCCGCGATTCTGATCGACGACGCCTACTTCGCCGTGCATGAGCCGGGCATCCGGCCTACCAACGCGCTGCACATCCTGCTGGAGGAGCTCGGCGAAGTCCCCGTCGAGGAGCGACCGCCCTGGCTCGCCGTCCGGTCCCTCGGGAAGCAGTTCAACTGCAACGGGTGGGGCATCGGCTCGGCCACCGGTTCCGTGGATCTCGTAGACCGGCTCATGAACCGCGCCATGTTCTCGCGTTCCTTCGTGGGAGCCGTCCCACTCCAGGAGGCCATGGCCTCCTGGATCGAGGATCCCGCGTCGCAGCGGTACCTCGAAGAACTGCGCCGCGACCTTGCTATGAAAAGAGCGGCTGTATCAGAGTTCCTGGAACAGCGCCTGGGCTACCCGCCGGGCACCTGGCGACCAGGCGAATGCACGACGTATCTGCGCTTCCAAGTGCCACCGGACTACCTCGCGGAACCGGACGCGGCCGCACGCTTCCAGCGCGACTGCTTCCAGAAGACGGGAGTGCTCTTCGGCCTCGATCCCGGGACCCTCGACGACATGCTTCCGCCGTCCGAGCGGCGACCGCCCTATATGCGCGTGTTTCTCGGTCCACCGCTGCCCACGCTGATGCAGGCGATGCAACGGCTGGAGCACGCAGGCATCGGTTATGCGTCCATCTGAGGCAAGAGAATCGGGATTCACTGGATATCCGCTACACCTACCCAGGGAGTGGCTGTGCTCGTGCCAGCGGCCTTCGACTACGTAGCGCCTACCAGCATCGAGGAGGTGCTCACCGTCCTGAGTCAGACGCCGGACGCGAAGGTGCTCGCGGGCGGCCAGAGCCTGCTGCCGCTGATGAACAGCCGTGCCTTGCGCCCTCCCGTGGTGGTGGATGTAGACCGTGTGCCACAACTGGCGGAACGGAACATGGACGGCTCGGAGTTCACGCTCGGGGCTCTCACCCGACAGCGGTGGTTGGAGACGGAACGCTCGGTTGCGGAACACATCCCCGCTCTGGGGGAGGCCGCCGGGCTGATCGGTGATCTCGGAGTTCGCCGCCGGGGAACCCTCGGGGGAAGCCTCGCTCATGCCGATCCAGGCGCGGAACTGCCCGTCGCATGCGTGCTGCTCGGTGCACAGATCGAGGCGATCGGGCCGTGGGGCACCAGGAGCATCCCGGCCTCCGAATTCTTTCAGGGACCTTTTCAGACTGTCCTGGACCGCACCGAACTACTGGTCTCGGTACGCGTACCCCTTCTCGCGAGACCGTCGGAGACGTGCGCAGTTCGCGAACTGTCTGCATGTCGGCACGGAAGCAACACCGTCGGCGCCGCCCGAGTCTCATGGGACGAGGACGGGTTCTGCTCGCGGCTCCGAGTCGTCGTCAGCGGTACGGACGGGCCCCAGGACATCACCGCGGAGGCAACGGGCCTGATCGGTACCCGAGTGACCGACGCGGATCTGCGGGACGTGCGGTCACGCCTCGCAAACCGCCCTGCGGAGGGTCCGGACTTGAAGGACATGGCCGTGCTCCAGGCTGAGGTCACGGTGGCGGCCTTGGCCACGGCCCGCGAGCGGAACATCCGCCGGCAGAAAGGAAACCCGTCGTGATCGAGCCTGTGACGCTGTCCGTCAACGACAGCGATGTCACGCTGGACGTTGAGCCCCGTGAGTCGCTGGGCAACGTGCTCCACGACCGCCTCGGATATGGAGGCGTACATGTCGCCTGTGCCCAGGGGGTCTGTGGTGCCTGCACCGTGGCCGTGGACGGCGAAGCCATCCGCTCCTGCCTGATTCTCGCCGTTCAAGCCGCGGGCCGGCGCATTCGGACCAGCGCGGCGGTGAGCGAGCGTGGTGGGCTCTCCCGACTCCAACTGCTGTTGAAGGAGAGGGGTGCCGTCCAGTGCGGCTATTGCACCTCTGGCGTCGTCATGTCGTTGTGGAGCCTCTTCGAGGAGCGGCCGGTCCCGACGGTGCATGAGATCCAGCAGGCGCTCTCCGGCCATCTCTGCCGATGCACCGGCTACGCGGGGATGGTGGAAGCCGCCCTCGCATACGCGGAAGAGCGCCGGGACGGACTCGACGAGAACGCTGGCCCCTGCACCGGCCGGGGCGGAACGGATCAGATCTCATGACGTCTCTCATGGGACCTGAGCCCAGCACCGACCGATTCCTGCGCGGCAGCGGCTCCTATGTAGCAGACCTCACGCCTCCCGGAGCGAAGCATCTGGCGTTCGTGCGGAGCCCGCACGCGCACGCGCGTGTCCACAGCGTGGACTTGCGACGCGCATTGGCGGCACCTGGAGTACGGGCTGCCTTCCGCGCGGCCGACCTGGAGGCCGCCGGCGTCGGCACCGTCACGCATCAGATGCCGACGCCACCCTTCCAGCCTCTGCGGTGGCCGCTGCTGGCCGCGGACAAGGTCCGCTATGTCGGGGACCCTGTTGCCGTGGTCGTAGCGGACGATCCCTACCTGGCCGAAGACGCTGCGGAGTTGGTCGCGGTCGGATACGAGGTGCTGCCTGCCATCAGCGATCCCGAGCGTGCCCTGGCCGAGGACGCCCCCCTGCTCTACGACGAGTGGGGCACCAACCTCTTCGTCAGCGACGCGGTCCGCTTCGGCGATCTCGACGCGGGGTTCGCGGCCGCCTCGGGCATCATCGAGGAGAGCTTCGAGCATCACCGCGTCTGCGGCTTTCCCCTGGAGGGCAACCAGGTCTGGGCGTACCGGGACCGCAGCGGACGCCTCCAGATCTGCGCTTCCACGCAGTTCCCGCATCAGTTCCAGGCGGTGGTAGCCGATCTGCTGGGCATCCCTCTGCCTGGCATCCGCGTGACCGTTCCGGATGTGGGAGGCGGTTTCGGTCTCAAGCAACACGTCACCCGTGAGGAACTCCTGACCGCGGCTCTGGCCACGCTACTGCCGTGGCCGGTGCGTTGGGGATGTGATCTGGCCGGAACCCTGGAGCACGGGATCCATGCCAGGCGCCAGCGTCACGCCGTCCGGGTCGGCTACGGGTCTGAGGGCGAACTTCTGGCGGTGGAGGCCCACATCACCGCTGATGTGGGCAACCCACTGCTGTATTTCACCGGTGCCGGACCCGCCCTCGTCACAGCGGGCTCCTTGCCTGGTGCCTACGCGGTCCCCGCCTACGCATGTGAAGTGAGAGCCGTGGCGACGCACACCGCGCCTGTCGGGGGCTTCCGGGGCTTCGGGCAACCCCAGGCTGTGTTCACCATGGAACGCGTCCTGGACATGGTGGCACGCCGTGTCGGCCGGGATCCTGCGGATGTTCGGCGACGAAACCTCGTCCCGGACGCGCCCCGGCCCTATGTGTCCCGTACTGGCCAGCGTTACGACATCGGCAGCATCCGCACACAGTTCGACCGGCTGCTCGGCGAGGTGCGCCACAAGCGGGCCAGAGACGCCACAGAGTCCCTGGGAGAACAGGAGCTCTACCACGGAACCGGCTTCGCGTGCTACATCGAGCCGAACGCCCCCAACATTCACAGCCTGGCCGGCCGCTACGGCGCCTACGAGACAGTCACGCTGACGATGCAGCCGGACGCGACCATCGTCGCCTGTGTCGGAACCAAGGACATCGGACAGGGGAACGTCGCCGCATTCACCTCCATGATCTCCGGCGAGCTCCGCGTGGCACCTGACCGAGTGACCGTCCGGGACGGTGACACGGACCTGCTTCCCCTGGGGCTGGGCACGATGGGCAGCCGGAGCATGGTCATGGTCGGCGAGGCTCTGCGCTCCGCCTGTCGCCAACTACGTGCCGCGCTCGCCGGTATCGCCGCCCACGCGCTGGAGGCCTCTGCCGCATCTGTCCGTTTCCACCAGGGCGCTTGCTGTTCAGGCGACCGGCGGATCTCCTACGAGGACATCGCCGCGATCGTGTATCTGCGCCCCTACGCACTGCCGCCGGACACCGCACCTGGGCTGCTCTTCACCGGAGTGGCGAATGCTTCGGCGACCGACTACTTCCCCAACGAGGCGGGGGAACTGAACGTCGCGGCCACCTACTCGAGCAGCGTCGGCGCTGCGCACGTGACAGTCCATCCGGTCAGTGGCGAGGTCACCGTGACCGGGTTCACCGTCGTGTATGACTGCGGCGAGGTCATCGATCCCGTAAACGTGCAGGGGCAGTTGCAGGGTTCATTCGCTCACGGGATGAGCGCAGTACTCTTCGAGGACCTCGTCTACGAGTCCACAGGGACAGCCAGGACACCGCTCTCCTCGTATCTGGTGGCCAGATCGACTGATGTCCCTCGAGTGAGATCCGTTCACATGGGCACTCGTCCGGATTTCGGCGCAGGCGTGCGCGGTGTCGGCCAGACTGCCACGATCCTGGCCCCGGCGGCCATCGCCAATGCCATCGAGGATGCTCTGGAGCCCTTCGGCGTCACTGTCCGCCAGACCAGCCTGACGCCGCGCAGCATTCGCTCGATGATCAGGCATGTGGCCGATTCGGGACCCTCCAGGCGGAGAGCCTGTCCATCGAACGGCCCTGCAGTACCTTCGGTGGTGACGGAGCGTCCTGCTACCTGAGGAAGATCCGGTGGGCGAAGAAAGGTAAAGCCTGCGCGCGTCAGTGCGTCTGGCGGGCGATCTGCCCGGTCTGGCATGGACGTGGTGTCTGCCTGGGCGGAGACATGGCGGTCGCAGGCGAAACGCCTGTTGGCGCGGGCTGGTTGGTCGAGTCGGCGCCGGCCGGTTCGTGTTCGGTGGGGCGTGAGCCAGCCAAGCCGCCGGGCATGACCTGGTCATCGACCAGTAGAGCACCGCTTGGGCAGTGTTGGCGCGGTATTCGAAGTCGCGCGCCAGGCCGAGACTTCGTATCAGGTGGGCGAAGAGCTGCTCGACGATCGCCAGGACCAGGTCGAGCGCGGCCTGGCAGCGCCCGATAGGGCCGCCGGTGTAGCTGCCGTCGGCCCAGATGGGCTCCTGCCGGTTGCGGGCGTCGGCCTCCTGGGCGAGCAGCACCCTCGCGGCGGCGGGATCACCCATGAGCGTTGCGGTCATCGCAATGCCCAGCAGCAGCCCGATAGTGTCGACCACAATGCCACTTGCGCCCGTTGCCTTTGGCTCGCATGAGTGTGTCCCTCATGAAGCTGGAGCAATGCTCAAGACCTGTGGATCGGCCTCGGGTTGGACGTGAAGGGCGTACCTTCCCGAGTGATCGATAGGTCACCGAGTAGACCGACGCTGGGAACGTTGGTTGGGAAGGCATGCCCATGCTCAGCGTAGTCAACGATGACGGCACGACGGAGTCCGGCTCCCTGATCGACGAGATCGTGCGGGAAGGCGCCCGCAGGATGCTCGCGACCGCGCTGGAGCAGTTCCTCGGCTCCTCGGTCGGCCTGTCGCTGGCGACGGTCACCCGGCTGACGAAGCAGTGGCAGAACGACCACGCCGCTTTCCAGAAGTGCGACCTGGCCGGCACCGACTACGTCTACCCCAAGATCCGGCTCTCCCAGACTCACTCCTGCCTGCCGGTCCTCATGGGAGTACGCCGTGACGGCCGACACTGATCGCCATCGAGGAGGGCTTGCGCGAGCCCTCGGAGTCCTGGGCCGACCTGCTGCGGGATTGTCGGCGGCGCGGGATACGAGCCCCCGAACTCGTCGTCGGCGACGGCGCGATGGGCCTCTGGAAGGCCCTGGCCGAGGTGTTTCCGCAGGCCAGGCATCAGCGATGCTGGGTTCACAGAAGCCGTCAAGAATCAACTTGTCGGTGTGTCGTCTTCGTGGTGCGCGGCGGCGAGGAGGTCGGCGGCGGTGCGGTAGCGGGTGGTGGCCAGAGGTGGGAGGTGCCCGCCTTCCATGAGCAGGGGGCGGATCTCGCGTACGACGTTGCCGACACAAGGACCTGCTGACGTCGCCCAGTGCGTCGGCGAGAACGTCCAGGGCGCACAGTTTCCGCAGGTAGAGGACGGCGAGGACGACGCGTTCCTTGTCACCGATCTTCTGGGGGAAGACACCTCCGTGGCTGCCTGGCTGGCGATCGGCGCCCCGGCGCTGGTAGGAGGCGCGTTCGATCTGGGCGGCCTGGCGTGGGGCGAGACGGCGGGCGAGCGTGTCGAGGTCTTCGCGGGACATGCCGGTCAGGCGCGGATGGGACAAGCTCTCCTGATCCGGGTGCGCGGCGGAGCCGTTGCGGTGTCGAGGAAGGCCAGCAGGTCAGCCGCCGTGGTGAACCGGGTGGGGGCGTATCCGGGCTGGTAGCCGTGATCCTCCAGGACCCGGCGGGTCTCGGCGACGAGGTGGCCGATGCAGGTGGGGGTGACCTCCAGCATGTCGCCCAGCAGCTTCATCGAGCAGACCTGCCGCTGGTAAAGGAGAGTGAGCATCACCCTGGCCGCGTCGTCGAACAGCGGCTTGGCCCGCTGGTTGCCGGTGGCCCGCCGGGCCCGTCCGCCGCGTTGCTCGCTGAAGCGTTCCTGGGCCCGGGCGGCTTGGAGTGGGGCCAATTCGGCGCACAGGTCGTCGAGTTGCGTGCTGCTCAGCCCGGTCAGCCGTGGGTCGGACAGACGGGTGAGGAGTGAGCGTCGCCGGTCGGCGACGCCGTGCGCCTCACCGGCGGCGGGCAAGGCGTCCGCGGTGGCGGACTCGGGCAGCAGAGTGTAGTTCCACTGGCCGTGGATCCCGTGCTTGACCAGGGGGAAGGGCGGCGAAGCGGTCCTTGCTGATCGCGATGCCGGTGGGGTAGTCGCCTCGGTCCAGGCGGGCCTCGACGCGCAGTCCGGCCCGGGTGCGGGTGGCGGCGATCGTCTCGATGACGACGTCGTGGCTGGTCAAGGGACGGCCGCGCCAATTGTGAGTGATGTGGGAGAACAGCCGGTGCTCGATTGTCAACGGCCATGTAGTTCTCCCCAGAGGCGGCCAGTAGTTCTCCCCGCTGACGGCCAGTGGAACTTCCCCGGTGGCGGCCAGATATCTCCCCGCCCTCGGTCGGTGTGGATTAGCTGAAGGGCTTCACTCCCTTTCCGGTGGTGGCCTCGGTGAACCTGAAAGAGTCACCCTGAGTGACGGTGACGTGGGCATGATGGAGGAGCCGGTCGACGGTCGCGGTGGCCAGGGTCTTGGGCATGATCTCGTCGAAGCCAGACGGGTGGAGGTTGCTCGAAACCGCGATCGAGCGCCGTTCATAGGCGGCATCGACCAGGCGGTAGAAGCCCTCGGCGGCGTCCTCGGAGACGGGCAGCAACCCGATGTCGTCGACGATGATCAGGTCCGAGCGGACGATCTTGGCGAGGGCCCGGGCGATGGAGTCGTCCGCGCGGTGGCGGCGGACCAGGGCTCCGAGGTCCTCGATGGTGAACCAGGCGACCGTCAGGCCGGCCTCGACCGCGGTCTGCCCGAGGGCCTCGGTGAAGTGCGACTTTCCCGTCCCCGAGGGTCCGCAGATGCAGAAGTTCTCGCGGCGGCCGACCCATTCCAGGCTCTTGAGCGCGTCCTGGGTGGCCCTGGGGATGGACGACTTGTTCTCGTGCCAGTCCCCGAAGGTCTTGCCGGTGGGGAACCCGGCCCGCTTGCGACGGGTGTGGAGGTTGGCCCGGTCGCGGCCGGCCGCCTCCTCGGCCAGAAGGACGCGGACGACCTCGGCCGGGTCCCATGGTTGGGCCTTCGCGGTGGGGATGATGTCGGTCAGCGACCGGCGGATGTGCGGGAGTTTGAGCCGCCTGGTGAGTTCGATGGCCTCGGCGAGCGGGTCGCCGTTGGTGCCGTGGACGGTGCGAAGAGGGGTGGCCATCAGTGGTGGTCGCTTTCGTCGTACTCGGAAAGATCAGAGGTGCTCGGGGCGGCGGCGCCGAGGGCGGACCAGGCGGAGGTGCCGGGCTGGAGCGAGTGCTTCTCGCTGCGGCGGACCGGCTCGGTCAGGCCGTGGACGGACTGGTAGTCGAGGATCGACATGAGGTCCTTGTCCGCGAAGCGGGCGGTGACCGCGGCGGTGCCGAGCGCGCGGTCGACCTCGGCTGCCGAGTAGAGCTTCGAGAGCGCGACGGCCTCGGCCATCTTCGCCTTGATCCGGCGGACCCCGGCCGCACCGGCCTCGACCAGCCAGGACGCAGCACCGGGTCCGAGCTGGAGAAACGCGGCTTCCTCGGCAGTTGCCGCCTTCGGGGTCCGGTCGGCTTCCTTGTCCTCGCGGGGCGGATAGTGGCCGTCGGCCAGGACCGGCGAGCCGGGCTCGCCGCGCTGGTGGCGGGCGACCTCGCGGGCGGAGCCGTCCTCGTCGACGGCGGTGTCGGCGTACACGGAACGTGGCTCTGGCAAGATTTTCGTAGCCGGAGATCATCTCGCGAGTGCGGTCGACAGGCCCACACAGTGGGCAGCCTATGGCTGTGCTCCGCCCCTCAG
>NZ_JBHUYJ010000109.1:0-26930 GCF_042668715.1 Streptomyces sp. NPDC057271 | reverse complement strand
CGCCTGCTCCGCGGGCCGCGCCGCCGAGTGCTCGGCGGAGACCGAGCCGGAACCCGCACCCGAGCCCTCCGCCGCCTCCGTGTCGCTCTCGCCCGCAGGAGCCGGCACCCGGCCACGGGGCGAGGAGGACTGCAGCGCCATCCCCCCGGTCGTACGGAACAGTTCGTCGGCGCCGGGCAGACTCACTCGGCGTGACACCGGGCGAGCACCTCCCTGGCGAGCTGACGATAGGCGGCGGCACCCACCGAGTTCGACGCGTACGTCGTGATCGGCTCACCGGCGACCGTGGTCTCCGGGAAGCGCACGGTACGGCCGATGACGGTGTGGTAGACGTGGTCGTCGAAGGCCTCGACCACACGCGCCAGGACCTCACGGCTGTGCACCGTACGCGAGTCGTACATCGTGGCGAGGATGCCGTCGAGCTCCAGCTCCGGGTTGAGCCGCTCCTGGACCTTCTCGATCGTCTCGGTCAGCAGGGCCACACCGCGCAGCGCGAAGAACTCGCATTCCAGCGGCACGATGACCTTGTGAGCCGCCGTCAGGGCGTTCACGGTCAGCAGGCCGAGCGAGGGCTGACAGTCGATCACGATGTAGTCGTAGTCGTTCATCAGCGGCTTCAGGGCGCGCTGCAGCGTCGACTCGCGGGCCACCTCGCTGACCAACTGCACCTCGGCCGCCGAGAGGTCGATGTTGCTCGGCAGCAGGTCCATGTTGGGCACGGCGGTCTTGAGCAGCACCTCGTCCGCCGACATGCCCCGCTCCATGAGCAGGTTATAGACGGTGAGGTCGAGCTCCATCGGGTTCACACCGAGACCGACCGACAGGGCTCCCTGCGGGTCGAAGTCGACGAGCAGCACCCGCCGTCCGTACTCCGCGAGCGCCGCACCCAGGTTGATGGTCGACGTGGTCTTGCCGACGCCGCCCTTCTGGTTGCACATCGCGATGATCTTCGCGGGTCCGTGATCGGTCAGCGGACCCGGGATCGGGAAGTACGGCAGGGGCCGTCCGGTCGGGCCGATCCGCTCGCGGCGCTGACGGGCAGCGTCGGGTGCGAGGGTGGCCGCGTACTCCGGGTCGGGCTCGTACTCGGCGTCAGGGTCGTAGAAGTGCCCCTCGGGCACCTCGTCGTAGGCGGCGAAGTGGGTGGACTCTCGGCCACTCTCGTTGCCGGCCGTGGCGTTCACGTGTAGGCCGTCCATCATCTTCATCGTGTGGGCTGTCGTCATGGGCTGATGCGTCGCGTTGGTCGCGAAGGTGCGGACAGCGACGGAGCCGACAGGGATTCCTGGCTGTCCGCCCCCGGGAGTAAATGTCGACTCATTCACAAGTCGTCTTACCTCCTTGGATGTGACCAGGAACATTTATCGATAGGTCAGCGTGGCACCATGCCGACGGTTGGCGACTCTATGGCGTGTCACCGCTCCGCAGCAACACAATCCGCCGGACCCGGCCCGATGTGTCGGCAACCGAACACCTCCCTGTCAAGGGTGCACAGCCATGCATCCATACGTTTCGGGGGTGTGCGAAACGGTTAAAGGGTTACGTTCGAGGCGAGTTGCTCCGCGCCCCGGAAGTGGCCGGATGCGCGAGGTTGACGGCGCCGGTTGACGCGACGTCTAAGGAGCTCAGCCCAGGAGGCTCGCCAGCTCGACGTGCTCGAGGCCGTGCGCCTCGGCGACCTCCTTGTAAACCACCTTGCCGTCATGGGTGTTGAGGCCCAGACCGAGGGCGGCGTCGCGGCGCAGCGCCTCGACCCAGCCGTTGTTCGCCAGCGACACGATGTACGGCAGCGTGGCGTTGGTCAGGGCGTAGGTGGAGGTGTTCGGCACCGCACCCGGCATGTTGGCGACGCAGTAGAAGACCGAGTTGTGGACCTGGAAGGTCGGCTCGGCGTGGGTGGTCGGGTGCGAGTCCTCGAAGCAGCCGCCCTGGTCGATCGCAATGTCGACAAGGACACTTCCGGGCTTCATCTTGGCGACGAGCTCGTTGGTGACCAGCTTCGGGGCCTTGGCGCCCGGGATGAGGACGGCGCCGATGACGAGGTCGGCCTCGACGACGGCCTTCTCCAGCTCGAAGGCGTTGGAGACGATCGTCTTCACCTTGGTGCCGAAGATCTTGTCGGCCTCGCGGAGCTTGTTGATGTCGCGGTCGAGGAGGGTCACGTGGAAGCCCATGCCGACGGCGATCTGGGTGGCGTTCCAGCCGGAGACGCCGCCGCCGATGACGACGCACTCGCCGGCGTGGGTGCCGGGGACGCCGCCGGGGAGCACGCCACGGCCGCCGACCGAGCGCATCAGGTGGTAGGCGCCCACCTGCGGGGCCAGACGGCCCGCGACCTCGGACATCGGGGCGAGCAGCGGCAGGGCGCGGTTCGCGGTCTCGACCGTCTCGTAGGCGATGGCGGTGGTGCCGGACTCCAGCAGCGCGTCCGTGCACTCGCGGGAGGCGGCGAGGTGCAGGTACGTGAAGAGGGTCTGGTCCTTGCGGAGGCGGTGGTACTCCTCCGCGATGGGCTCCTTGACCTTCAGGAGCAGGTCGGCCGTGGCCCAGACCTCGTCCGCGGTGGGCAGGATCTGCGCGCCGGCGGAGACGTACTCCTCGTCCGTGATCGAGGAGCCCACACCGGCGTTCTGCTCGACGAAGACCTGGTGGCCGTTACGGACGAGCTCATGGACACCGGCGGGGGTGATGGCCACGCGGAACTCGTTGTTCTTGACCTCGCGGGGGATGCCGACCTTCATCGTCGATCACGGTCCTTGAATCAGGGGAAACGGGGGTGCACTGCGATACATACCCGGATGCACTAAGGCGCATCGGGACAGACCGCGGTCGATCGCGGCGCACCCAGTCTAATGAAGGAGTTCCCCGTGTCTAGCCTTGCAAAGCATTAATCTTCACTGGAAGCACTACGGATTTCGTAGGCGGAAGATACGCCTCCGAGGAGCCTTTCGGCCGCGGACCGGTGCAAT
Organism: Streptomyces sp. NPDC057271; assembly: GCF_042668715.1. NCBI lineage: Bacteria > Bacillati > Actinomycetota > Actinomycetes > Kitasatosporales > Streptomycetaceae > Streptomyces > Streptomyces sp. NPDC057271. Next base: position 23,961 of record NZ_JBHUYJ010000109.1, on the reverse strand, counting down.
CGGGCCGCGGCGGGGTCGCCGAGCCGGTCGAGGGTGTCGGCGAGCCGGAGCTGCAGCGCCGCCTGGAGCCGTACGTCCCTTGCCCGGCGCGCCCACTCGACCGCCTCCTCGCAGGTCCGCAGGGACTCCTCGGGCCGTCCGGCGTACTCCTGGACCCGGGCCGCCTCGCTCAACGCCCGCGCGTGGCCGGGGAGATCCGCGAGGCGCCGGTGGGCCGCGGCGGCGGCGCGCCAGTTCCGCAGGGCCTCGCCGTAGCGGCCCGCGTAGGTCTGGACGGTGCCGAGCCGTGCGTAGAGCCGGGCCTGGTCGGCCCGCTCGTCGCGGGCGAGACGCTGGGCGAGGGCCCGGCCGTACCAGTCACCGGCCCGCTGCCAGTCCCCCAGTTCCTGGTACGAACCTCCTACGGATTCCATCGCCCGACCGATCGCGTACGGGTCGTCGGCGGCCCGCCCGGCGTCCAGGGCGGCCCGGTAGCGGACCAGGGCGTCCCGCGTGCGGCCGGTCCCGGCGTCGAGGTCGGCCATGTTCAACAGGGCCGCGGCCCGCTCCCGGTGCAGTCCGCGCCGCTCGGCCACGTCCAGGACAAGTCGGTGCAGGCCGTAGAGGACGGGCGCCGCGGCCTCGGCACCGCGGTGCGCCGTCTCGGCCCTGACCAGGGCGGCGACGAGCCGGCGGGCCAGGGTGTCGAGCTCTCCGTCGGCGACGGCGAGCCGGGCGGAGGCGAGCAGCACGGGCCGGCGGCTCTCCAGCCATTCGGCGGCGGCGGGCACGCTCGCGAAGCGCAGGGCGCGGGGCAGTCCGGCGAGCTTCTTGCGGGCGGCGGACCCCTCGGGCTCGGTGACCGCGCGGCAGGACTGGAGGAGCCGTACGGTCCGCTCCAGCATCCGGGCACGGGCGAGCTGTACCTCGGCGGGGCGGTCGCGCTCCTCCATCTGTTCGCGCAGAAGGGGGACGAGGTGCCCGGGCACCTCGTACTGACCGTCCTCGCCCTCGGCGGCGAGACCCAGCGCGACGAAACCGGCCAGGGTGCTCGCGGCCGCCGAGACGGAGCAGCCTGCCAGGGCGGAGGCGGTGTGGGCGTCCGCGCGGCCGAGGGGGGCGAGGGAGAGGTATCGCAGTATCCGGGCGGCCGGCGGGGCCAGGGACTCGTGGACCAACTGGAACGCGCGGGAGAGCGGGTCGCCGGAGAGGGCGCGCAGCCGCTTGGCGAGGTCGGCGACGGAGGCCTTGGGGCGGGCGCCGAGCCAGCCGCCGGCGAGGACGACGGCGGCCGGCTGGCCGCCGCACTCCTCGACGAGGGTCTCGGCCGCCTGCGGGTCGACCGTCACACGTACGGAGCCGGTGAAGGCGGTGAGCAGCTCGATCGCCGACTTGGGGTCGAGGCCGCCGAGGGTGCAGGGCCGGACGTCGGGGATTCCGGTGAGCGGTCCCTTGGCGACGGCGACGACGAGCCCGTCGGGGTTGTCGGGGATCAGCGGGTCGACCTGCTCGGCGTCGACGCAGTCGTCGAGGACGAGGACGCTGCGGCGCGAGGCGAGGGCATCGCGGACCAGTTCGGTCAGCTCGTCCTCCCCGGCGCCGGGCGGCTCGGCGACGTCCAGGTCCTGGAGCAGCCCCTGCGCGACGCGAGCGGTGGGGACGGGGTCGCCGCCGGGTTCGGTGAGCCGGGCGCGGAACACCCCGTCGGGGTAGGCGGTGCCGAGCCCCGTGACCAGTTCCTCGGCGAGCCTCGTCCGGCCGGAGCCGGGGCGTCCGGCGATCAGCAGGACGCGCGCGCGTGGGGCCTTGTGGCCGGCGAGCGTGTCGAGTCCGGTCCGTTCGATGTCGGCGCGCAGGGCCTTCAACTCCCGCTGACGGCCGTAGAAGGTCCGCACCCCGCCCGCTGCCACCGCCTGATCCGTCACGGGCCACGCTCCCGTCCACCTGCGCACGAGCCGATCCCGCGGGGGTCTCCGCACGGGCGATCCCGAGCGTAGTTCAGCGCGCGTACCGGACCCGGCGGGGCAGGGCGGACAGTTCCCCCGATCGGATCAGCGGATGTTCATACCGCCCCTCTCCTCGACGCCCGTGTGGGCCTTCGTCCCGCGGGGCTGGGGGTGGCGCCGCCCCCGGTCGGGAGCGGCGTGTCCCCTACGACTCGAAGGGACGCGCAGGCCAAGGCGCGTCCGCCGGGCGCAGGGCCTCGACGCCGTCACCCGCCCGCGCCGCCGCCAGCGAAAGCACACCCACGACCAGACAGTTGTTGTGCAGCCCGCCCGCCAGCGCGCCACGGACCAGGTCCGCGAGCGGGACCCGGGCCAGCTCCATGTCGGCCTCCTCGTCGGACACGTCGAAGCGGTCGCCCCGCGCCTCCGACAGGTCCCGCGCCAGGAAGATCCGTACCGCCTCGTCGCAGCCGCCCGGCGTCGTGTAGACGTCGGTCAGGACCCGCCAGTCCTCGGCCTTGACGTGCGCCTCCTCGTACAGCTCGCGCTGCGCGGCGTGCAGCGGGTTCTCCCCCGGCACGTCGAGGAGGCCGGCCGGGATCTCCCAGAGCTTCTGCCGCACGGGGTGCCGGTACTGCTTCACCAGCAGCACCCTGTCCTGGTCGTCGAGGGCGACGACCGCCACCGAACCGGGGTGGACCTGGTAGTCGCGGCGCGCGACCGTGCCGTCGGGCATGACCACGTCGTCCGTGCGGACACTCGTCTTCTTTCCCTGGAACGGGGTCGTCGTCGCGACGATCCGCCACTCCTCCGGGGTGTCCTGCAACTCCATCTGCGTCCTCCCACACGAACCACATACGAAAGCCGGGGTACCGGCCCGGTGAAGGACCTGTACCCCGGCAACGTTAACTCCTCGTACTACTTGGCCGTCTTGCGCTCGACGGCGGCCTTGACCAGGCCCGCGAAGAGCGGGTGCGGACGCGTCGGACGCGAGCGCAGCTCCGGGTGGGCCTGGGTCGCGACCAGGTACGGGTGCACCTCGCGCGGGTACTCGACGTACTCGACGAGCTTGTTGTCCGGGGAGGTTCCGGAGAAGACCAGACCGGCCTTCTTCTCCAGCTCGGCGCGGTACGCGTTGTTGACCTCGTAGCGGTGGCGGTGGCGCTCCTCGACGTACGGCTGGTCGTCGTAGACCTCGCGGACGATCGAGCCCTCGGCGAGCTTCGCCGGGTAGAGGCCGAGGCGCATCGTTCCGCCCAGGTCGCCCGCGCCCTCGACGTACGCGAGCTGCTCCTCCATCGTCGAGACGACGGGGTGGGCGGTCGCGGCGTCGAACTCGGTGGAGTTGGCCTCCGGGATGTCGGCCAGGTTGCGCGCGGCCTCGATCACGATGCACTGCAGGCCCAGACAGATGCCGAGCAGCGGCACCTTGTTCTCACGGGCGTACTGGATCGCGCCGATCTTGCCGTTGACACCACGGTCGCCGAAGCCGCCCGGGACCAGGATGGCGTCGACGTCACCGAGCTGCTTCTTCGCACCGGCCGGGGTCTTGCAGTCGTCGGAGGTGACCCACTTGACCTTGACCCGCGCCTTGTTGGCGAAGCCGCCGGCGCGCATGGCCTCGGTGATCGAGAGGTACGCGTCGGGCAGGTCGATGTACTTGCCGACGAGAGCGACAGTGACCTCGTGCTCCGGGTTGTGGACGCGGTCCAGCAGGTCGTCCCACGTCGTCCAGTCCACGTCGCGGAACGGCAGGTCGAGCTTGCGCACGACGTAGGCGTCCAGGCCCTCGGTGTGCAGGACCTTCGGGATGTCGTAGATCGACTTGGCGTCGATGGCGGCCACGACGGCGGCCTCGTCGACGTCGCACATCAGCGAGATCTTGCGCTTGATGGCCGTGGGGACCTCGCGGTCGGCGCGCAGCACGATGGCGTCCGGCTGGATACCGATGTTGCGCAGCGCGGCGACGGAGTGCTGGGTCGGCTTGGTCTTCAGCTCACCGGAGGGTCCGATGTAGGGGAGCAGCGAGATGTGCACGACGAAGACGTTGTCGCGGCCGACCTCGTGGCGGACCTGTCGGACGGTCTCCAGGAACGGCAGCGACTCGATGTCGCCGACCGTGCCGCCGACCTCGGTGATGACCACGTCGACGTCGTCGGTCGCCATGCGGCGGATCCGCGACTTGATCTCGTTGGTGATGTGCGGGATGACCTGGACGGTGTCGCCGAGGTACTCGCCGCGCCGCTCCTTCGCGATGACCTGCGAGTAGACCTGGCCGGTGGTGACGTTGGCCGAGCCGTCGAGGTCGACGTCGAGGAAGCGCTCGTAGTGGCCGATGTCCAGGTCGGTCTCGGCACCGTCGTTGGTGACGAAGACCTCGCCGTGCTGGAACGGGTTCATCGTGCCGGGGTCGACGTTCAGGTACGGGTCGAGCTTCTGCATCGTGACCCGCAGGCCCCGCGCCTTGAGGAGCGCACCCAGGCTGGAGGCGGTCAGGCCCTTGCCGAGGGAGGAGGCGACACCCCCGGTGACGAAGATGTGCTTGGTCGTCGTGGTTTTGGGCGGCATCGCCAAGAGGGGGCTCCCGTGGTCGCGTTCTGGAGGTGCGTTCCGGCGTGCCCTCCGGAAGAATCGGGGGGTGCCGTCGCTGCGGTTGCGGGGGCTCGGCTGTCGCCGTTTCCCACCGGTCCACGGGGTACCAGGGTATCAGCGACATCGGGAGACTGCTTCCGGCCACACGGGGCAGTCGAGTGCACACGGATGGCGACGCAGCCCCCCGGGTGCGCCTCGCGGCGCCGGATCCTCACGGCGTCAAGCCCTGCTCACCCGATCGGAGCCACGACGTGACGAGAACGCAACCCGATGCGTCGTATCCTGCTCGGACACTCGCCGCCGAGCGTCAACGATCAGTTGACCGCCGACCTGACCGCTGACCTGTAGCAAGCGCCCTGCGGGGCGGACGTGGCCGTTCGATCTGGAGAGAGCACGTGGCCGGGCGCATCGAGGATTACGCACTCATCGGAGACATGCAGACCGCCGCCCTGGTCTGCCGGGACGGCAGTGTCGACTGGCTCTGCCTGCCCCGCTTCGACTCGCATGCCGTCTTCGCGGGGCTCCTCGGCACGGAGGAGCACGGATTCTGGCGGGTCGGCCCCGCCGGCCCCGAGGGCGCTCCCCCGCCGCCCGCCGACCGCCGGCGCTACCGCGGCGACTCGCTCATCCTCGAGTCCGAGTGGGACACCCCGCGCGGAACGGTCCGGGTGACCGACTTCATGCCCCCGCGTGACGGCGCGCCGCAGCTGATCCGGATCGTGGAGGGCGTCTCGGGCCGGGTGCCGATGCACTCCGCGCTGCGGATGCGGTTCAGCTACGGACGGGTCGTGCCGTGGGTGCACAAGGTCGGGGACCGTACGGTCGCCGTCGCGGGCCCCGACTCGGTGTGGCTCGATACGGACACCGAGACGCACGGCCAGGACCTCACGACGTACTCGGACTTCACCGTCACGCCGGGCGACCGGATCACCTTCACCATCAGCTGGCAGCCCTCGCACAAGGAGGCGCCCGCCCTGCCGGACCCGGAGGGCTCGCTGGAGGCCACCGAGGACTTCTGGCGGGAGTGGGTGGAGCACTGCACGTACCACGGCCCGTACCGCGAGGCCGTGGTCCGCTCGCTGATCACGCTGAAGGCGCTGACCTACGCGCCGACGGGCGGGATCGTCGCCGCGCCGACCACCTCCCTGCCGGAGGAGATCGGCGGCGTACGGAACTGGGACTACCGCTACACCTGGCTCCGCGACGCGGCGATCACGCTGTCGTCGATGCTGCGCACCGGCTACCGCGAGGAGGCCCGCGCCTGGCGGGACTGGCTGCTCAGGGCGGTCGCGGGCGACCCGGAGAACCTGCAGATCATGTACGGGATCGCGGGCGAGCGCGAGCTCGGCGAGGCCGAGCTGGACTGGCTGCCGGGATACGAGAACTCCGGCCCGGTGCGGGTCGGCAACGGAGCGGCCAACCAGCTCCAGCTGGACGTGTACGGCGAGGTCACCGAGGCCCTGCACCTGGCGCACATGACGGGGCTCTCCCGCAACGACTACGCCTCGCTCCTCCAGCTCAAGCTGATCCGCTACCTGGAGACGCACTGGGACCAGCCCGACGAGGGCATCTGGGAGGTGCGCGGACCACGCCGGCACTTCGTGCACTCCAAGGTGATGGCCTGGGTGGCGGTCGACCGCACGATCAAGCTCATCGAGTCCGGGGACGCCGACGGCCCGCTGGAGCGCTGGCGCGAGCTGCGCGACGAGATCCACCGGGACGTGTGCGAGAAGGGCTACGACAAGGAGCGGAACACGTTCACGCAGTCGTACGGCTCCAAGGAGCTGGACGCCTCGCTGCTGCTCATCCCACAGATGGGCTTCCTCCCGCCGGACGACAAGCGGGTCATCGGCACGATCGAGGCGATCCAGCGGGAGCTGTCCACCGAGGACGGCTTCGTACTGCGCTATCCGACCGCGGGCGAGGACGCCGGAGTGGACGGCCTGGAGGGCGACGAGGGCGCCTTCCTGGCGTGCTCGTTCTGGCTCGCCGACGACCTGGCGATGATCGGGCGAGTGGACGAGGCCCGCAAGCTCTTCGAGCGGCTGCTGGCGCTCCGCAACGACCTGGGGCTGCTCGCCGAGGAGTGGGACTCGCGGCTGCAGCGGCAGGTGGGGAACTTCCCGCAGGCCTTCAGCCACGTCCCGCTGATCGACACGGCACTGCGGCTGACGGCGAGCGGCGCGTACGGCGGCTGAAGCCCGCGGGCCGTTGAGGCGCGGGGCGCCGGCCGTTGAGGCGCGGGGCGCGGCGCTCCGGAATACGCTGAAAGGGTCCTGTCCCCCTCTCGGAAAGGGGGGCTCCCCATGGCTCCCCCGATCAGCGTCCCGCCGACCGCGCTCACCGGACTCCGTGAGGATCTGGCGGGCGAGGTGTACGTCCCCGGCGATCCCGGCTACGACGAGGCACGGACGATCCACAACGGCATGATCGACCGGCGTCCCGCCGTCATCGCCCAGTGCGCGACCACGGAGGACGTCTCCAACGCCGTCCTCTTCGGCCGGGAGACCGGGCTGCCCATCGCCGTGCGCGGCGGCGGGCACAGCGTCGCCGGAACCTCCGTGGTGGACGACGGACTCGTGATCGATCTGCGCCGGATGCACACGGTCGTCGCCGACCCCGAGCACATGACGGTACGGGTCGGGGGCGGGGCGACCATGAGCCATCTGGACCACGCGACCCAGCCCTTCCACCTGGCCACGACCGGCGGCCGGGTCTCCACCACGGGCGTGGGCGGCTTCACGCTGGGCGGCGGATCGGGCTGGCTGGAGCGGAAGTTCGGCCTCGCCTGCGACAACCTCCTCGCGGCGGAGCTGGTCACCGCCGAGGGGAAGCACGTGCACGCGGACGCGGAGACGAACCCGGAGCTGTTCTGGGCGCTGCACGGCGGCGGCGGGAACTTCGGTGTGGCGACCTCGCTCACCCTGCGGCTGCACGAGCTGCCGGAGATGAGCTTCGCGATGCTGTTCTTCCTGCCCGAGTCGGCGCCCGAGGTGGTGCGCACCTTCCGGGACCTGGCGGACCGCGCCCCGGACGAGGCCGGGGGCGGCATCATCTACTTCCCCGCGCCGCCCGAGCCGTTCATCCCCGAGCACCTCGTCGGCGAGCTGGTGTGCGCTGCGCTGATCTCGTACGCCGGTCCCGTCGCCGAGGTCCGTGACCTCGCGGCGCCCCTGTTCGCCCTGAAGCCCGTGGTCGAGATGGTCACGGATATTCCGTACGTGGACTTCCAGTGCATGATCGACGATCCGCCGGGGCTGCGGAACTACTGGTCGGCGGAGTACCTGCACGCCCTTCCGGACGACGCCGTGGACGCCTTCTGCGCGCGGGGGGCGCTGATCCCCGCCCCGACCGCCACCCAGCACGTCCTGTTCATGATGGGCGGCGCCGTGGCGGCCGGTCCGGCCGACTATCCGATCCCGTGGCGCTCGGCGCCCTGGGTCGTCCACCCGTTCGCGACCTGGGAGGACCCGGCCGACGACGAGCGGGCGATCCAGTGGGTGCGGGATGTCCGGGCCGACGCGCGGCCGTGGTCGACCGGGGACGTGTACCTGAACTTCATCGGCGCCGAGGGCGACGCGCGGGTCGTCGCGGGCTTCGGCGCCGAAAACTACCGCAGGCTCGCCGCCGTGAAGGCCGTGTACGACCCCGACAACGTCTTCCGCTTCAACCACAACATCACCCCGGCCGCCGCCTGATTCTCACCGGAGCACGTCGGTCACCTCCCGCGCCGCCCGCTCGCACTCGGTGGCTCTGCGGCCCCTCTTGCGTGACGTACGCCACAATCGACATGCGGCCGCACAATTGGCCCGATGAAGCGACGAGTTGTCGACGGTACGGACGAAGTGTCGGGTCCCGTGACCGGCGGGTGATGTCGCCGGAACATGGACGGAGGTAGCGTCCGGCTCCATGGACAATCAGGGCGGGATCACCGTGCAGCGGGCGCTGGAGCTGCCCGGGCTCCGCAGCGGCCTCCCGGAGGTGGTCGCGGGTGCGGACCGGTTGAACCGGACCGTGCGCTGGGTGCACGCGGGCGAGGTCCCGAACATCGCCTCGCTGCTCAAGGGCGGTGAGCTGCTGCTCACGACCGGGCTCGGCCTCGGTGCCCGCCCGGCGGAGCAGCGCGCGTTCGTACGGCGGCTCGCGGACCGGGGCATCGCGGCCCTGGTGGTGGAGCTGGGGCCGAGGTTCTCGCGGCTGCCGGCGACGATCGTGGAGACGGCGCGCTCGGCGGGCCTGCCGCTGGTGCAGCTGCACCGCGAGGTGCCGTTCGTGGCCGTCACGGAGGAGATCCACACCGAGATCGTCAACGGCCACTACGCGCTGCTGCGGCAGGCGGAAGAGGTCCACCGGCAGTGCACGGAGGCGCTGCTCGGCGGGGGCGGGGTGCCGCAGGTGCTGCGGATCCTCGCCGACTTCACGGCGAACCCGGTCTTCCTGGAGACGGCGGACGGGCAGCTGCTGTACGCCGCCGGTACGGAGTCGGGCCCGGCGGACCCGCTCCAGGTGTGGGACGGGCTGCGGGGCCAGCGGGCGGCACGGGAGTCGGGGCCGCCGACGGGCGCCGTGCTCGTGGACGTGCCCGGCGGCGGACCCGGTACGGGATCGGTCCGCGCCCGCCTCGTGCTGCTCGCGGTCTCCGGCCCGCTCGCCCCGGTGCACCGGATGGCGGCCGAGCGGGCGGCGGGAATCCTGGCGGTCGTGCTGATGCAGGCCCGCCAGGAGGAGGAGCTGGCGGCGCGGGGCAGGGGCGACTTCCTGACGGACCTGGCGGAGGGCCGGATCACGGCGGAGGACGCGCCGGCGCAGGCGCGGGTGCTGGGCTTCCGCCCGGGGGACGGCCCGCTGCTGCCCGTGGTCATGCGCCTCGCCCCCGAACTCTCCCCCTCGGGCAACTGGGCGCTGCTCGCGCGGGCGGTCCTGGAGGAGCTGTCGTCGGTCGGCGTTCCGGTGCTGCTCGGCGTGCGGCCCGTGGAGGGTCGTGTGCCCCTGCTGCTCGGTCTGCGCTCGGAGTCGGAGCGGACGGCTGTGGCGGACCGGGTCGCGGCGGCGCTGCGCGCGGGCGTGGAACGGGCGGGCCTCGCGGGGTCGGCCCCGGGCGGAGCCTGGGCGAGGGCCGGGGCGCAGCCGCCGGTGGTCGTGGTGGGCGTGGCGGGCGGCTGGGCGGCGGCAGCGGCGTCCTTGCGGCACGTGGGCGAGACGGCGACGGCGGCGCAGGGCCTCTCCGACCGCCCCTGGTACGACGCGCGGCGGCTCGACATCGACCTGCTGCTGTGGCGCCTGCGCGACCATCCGGACCTCGCGGCCTTCGTCGACCGTGCGATCGGCCCCCTGCGGGACCACGACCGCGCCGCCCGCCCGCCGCTGCTCCCGACCCTGGAGACCTACCTGGCCCACGCGGGCCGCAAGGCGGAGACGGCCCGCGAACTCCACCTCAACCGCCAGACGCTCTACAACCGCCTGGCCCGCATCTCCGAACTCCTCGGCACGGACCTGGACGACCCGCAGACGGTCCTGGCGCTGTCGCTCGCGCTCCGGGCGCGCCGGCACACCCCGTAGAACGGGACGCCGGGCGGCCAGGACGGACGGGATGGGACGGGACCGGACGGACCAGACGGACGGGCGGTACGGACGGACCAGACGGACGGGCGGTACGGACGGACCAGACGGACGGGCGGTAGACGAACCAGACCAGACGGACCGGACCGGACCGGCCAGACGGACCGGACAGACCAGATGTGACGGACCGGACGGGACGTTCAGGGGCGGCCGGACAGCTCGTCGTACACGCTCAGGACGTGCGCGATCGTCTCGTCCTCCGTGGGCCAGGTCCTCGCCTGCGTTCTGCCCGCCGCCGCCAGGTCCATGCGGCGGTCGGCGTCCTCCAGCAGCCCCCGTACGGCGGCGGCCAGCGCACCCGCGTCCCCCCACGGCACCAACTCGGCCGCATCCCCGACGAGTTCGGGCACACCGCCGACCGCGGTGGCCACCAGCGGCACGCCGAGCCGCAGCGCCTCCTGTGCCAGCAGGGCGCGCGCCTCCCACCGCGACGGGAGGACCGCCACGTCGGCGGCGGCGAGCAGCTCCGCCACGTCCTCGCGGCGGCCGATCAGCCGGACTCCGAGGCCCTCCGCCTCGATCCGCCGCTGGAGCGCGGCCCGTTCGCGCCCCTCGCCCGCGATCACCAGCAGGGGCTGCGGTTCCATGTCCCGCCACTCCCGTGCCGCGTCCAGGAGGAGCCCGTACCCACGCTCGGGCACGAGGGCGCCAACGGCCATCAACAACGGCCGGTCCACCGCTCCCAGTTCGGCCCGCGCCTTGCCGTCGTGCAGACAGACCGGGGCCCGTGAGGCGGGCACGGTCACGGGGGCGAGCCGCGCGTCGCGCGCGCCACGGCGCCGCGCCCGGTCGACCAGCTCGGACGAGGTCCCGAGGACGACGGCGGACGCCCGCACCGTCGTCCGTTCGAGCAGCCGCAGCAGCCGGCCCCGGGCCCCGTCCACATGGGTGCGGGTGTGCCAGGTCGTCACGAGCGCCGGGGCACGGACCGGGCCCGACAGCGCGAGCGTCGCCCGTACGGAGGCGTGCAGGCCGTGCGCGTGCACGACGTCGGCGCCGATGCAGGCGTTACGGAGCTGAGCGACCGTCGCGGGGTCGTTGCGGCGCGGCACGGGCACGAAGTGCGCGCCGGCGCCGATGAAGTCGTAGGCGCGGTCGAGTTCGGCCGGGGCGCACACGGTCACCCGCACGCCTCTCGCCACCAGCCCCGAGGCAAGTGATCGGACGTGAGCGCTGCTGCCCGCGCTGCCGCCGCCCAGCACTTGGACCGTACGGAGCTGTGTCACGCGCCCAAGGATGCCAGCCCGTACGCACGTTCCGGCACCGAAGCCCCGTCGTCACCGTGTCCAAGGCCCCAACTCGTCACGCGCTATCACTCACATGGGTGAACGTGCGAGGGTGCTGACCTGGTCTCCGAACGCCGCCGCGGCGATGAGCCCGGCCGCGTGGACGGCGAGTCCGAACCGCCCGTTCCCGGCTGCGATGGCACTGCCGACCGCGGCGCCGAGCGCGTGGGCGCCGGTGTCGCCGAGCATCGTGCGCTCACCGAGGTCGTCGGTGAGGACGGCGATCGCGGCACCCATGGGAGCTGCGGCGAGCGAGCCGCGCACCAGCCCGGGGGCGGCGAGCCCCAGCACCGTCAACCCGGCACGCCCTGGCGCCACATCCACGAGGTTGACGAAGTGGGCGGTGCCGGCGATGACGACGCCCGCGAGGACCTTGTCGACGGGCCGCTCCTTGAGCATCGCCCCGGCCACGAGCCCGGCCGCGCCGATCCCGATGAGCTTCACGGTCCCGCTGGTGACCTCTCCCTCGCGCAGGGCCCCGAGGTGCGCCCGGAGACCCCGTCGGTGGTCGCCCTTGACGTCGTCGTACGCCCCGCAGGCCCCGGCGGCGAGCACGGCGAAGGCGGCCGGCCCTCCCCCTGCCTCCGACCGGGGGGACCCCCGTCTCGCTGCGCTCCCGACCGCCACGGCCGCGCCGAGGGCGGTGGCGGGACCGGCGTACAGGTCGACGCTCCGCCCGGCGTGGTTCTCCCGCCGCCACCGCGGGTCGTCCCGCCGCCGCAGCACCCCGTACACGGCCCGCGCGACCCCCGCGGCCACGACGAACGCCCCCACCCTGCCCGAAGTCCCGATCATGCCCCCACCCTAGGCAGTTGCCCCACGCGCCGGGGAGGCGCCCCGGGGCCGCCACCCGGGGAGGCACCCCGGAGCAGCACATACCGCGCCCGTCACGCTCGCTCGTCCGAGACCGGGCAAAGGGCGCGCGCCGCACCGGTCGACTGGAGCCGGACAGGGACGGGCGCGCTCGCCACGTCGCATCGCCCCCCGCCGCCGGAGGCCTCCGGCAGGCCGGGCCCGGCCCCTCGGACACCGAGCCGCGCCGTCAACGACCCGCCGACGCCGCCGAGGCACCGTCCCCCTGCCGCCCGTGCCGCCGAGGCACCGTCGTCTGGCCGCCCGTCCACCAGGCCGCCGGGCGACACGGCCGCACGGCCGTCGGCGGTCGCGCCGCCGAGGGCGCGCCCACCGCCGTGCCGCGGCGCACTCAGCCGTCCGCTCGGGCCGTTGCCAGGAGTTCCTCCGCGTGGGCGCGGGCCGTCTCCGAGTCCTCCTGGCCCGCCAGCATCCGCGACAGCTCGCGGACCCGGTCCTCGCCCTCCAGGACCGTCACGCCGGAGCGGGTCACCGAGCCGTCGTTCGTCTTCTCCACCAGCAGCTGGCGGTCGGCGAACGCCGCCACCTGCGGCAGGTGGGTGACCACCACGACCTGCGCCGTCCTGGCGAGCTTCGCCAGCCGGCGGCCGATCTCCACGGCCGCCTTGCCGCCGACGCCCGCGTCGACCTCGTCGAAGAGATACGTCGGCACCGGGTCCGTACCCGCGAAGACGACCTCGACCGCCAGCATCACCCGGGACAGCTCACCACCGGACGCGCCCTTGGCGATCGGCCGCGGCGGCGCGCCCGGGTGCGGGGCGAGCAGCAGCTCGACCTCGTCGGCACCGGACGGCGAGTACGCGACCCGGCGCCCGCCGACCTCGACGCCTTCCGGGTCCTCGGTCTGGCTGATCGCGAACGACACGCGCGCGTGGGGCATCGCGAGCGAGGCCAGCTCGGCGGTGACCGCGTCGGCGAACCGCGCCGCCGCCTCCGTACGCGCATCGGTGAGCGCCTGCGCGAGCACCGAGAGTTCGGCCCGCAGCGCGTCCCGCTCGGCCGTCAGTTCGCCGATCCGGTCGTCGTCGCCCTCCAGCTCCGTGAGCCGGGCCGCGCTCTCCTGCGCCCACGCCAGAACGGCCGCGACGTCCTCGCCGTACTTCCGGGTGAGCTGGGTCAGCGCCGCCCGCCGCTCCTCCACCGCCGCGAGGCGGCGCGGGTCGGCGTCCAGGTTGTCGGCGTACCCGGCGAGCTCCCCCGCCACGTCGGCGAGCAGGATGGAGATCTCGCCCATCCGGTCGGCGAGCGCGGCGAGCGCCGGGTCGTGCGACCGTACGGCTTCGAGCGCGCGCCCCGCCCCGGCGACGAGGGTCGTGGCGTCGACGGCCTCCGGGTCCTCGGGCTGTCCGGCCAGCGCCGCGTGCGCGAGCGCGGCGGCCGAGGCGAGGGCCTCGGCGTGCCCGAGGCGCTCCGCCTCCGCGGCCAGCTCGAGGTCCTCCCCGGGCAGCGGTTCGACGGCCTCGATCTCACCGAGCCCGAAACGCAGCAGATCGGCCTCCTGGGCCCGCTCCCGCGCCCGGGTCGTGATCTCGTCCAGCTCGGCGACGACGGCCCGCAGCCGCCGGTACGCCTCTCCGTAAGCGGCAAGCGGTACGGCGACGGCCTCGCCCGCGTAGCGGTCGAGCGCGCCGCGCTGCCGGGCGGGCTTGAGCAGGCCCTGCTGGTCGGTCTGGCCGTGCACGGCGACGAGTTCGTCCGCGAGCTCGGCCAGCAGGCCGACGGGCACGGAGCGCCCGCCGAGGTGGGCGCGCGAGCGGCCCTCGGCCGAGACCGTCCGGCTGACGAGCAGCGTGCCGTCGTCCAGCTCCGCGCCCGCCTCCTCGGCGCACGCGGCGACGCCCGAGCCGTCGGGCAGCGTGATCCGCCCCTCGACCACGGCGGAGCCCGCGCCGATCCGCACCAGGGCGGGGTCGGCGCGCCCGCCGAGCAGCAGCCCCAGGCTGGTCACGACCATGGTCTTGCCGGCGCCGGTCTCGCCGGTCACCGCGGTGAAACCGGGCGACAGCTCGACAACAGCGTCGTCGATGACCCCGAGCGACCGTATCCGCATCTCCTCCAACACGGGGAAGACCTTACGAGGTCCGGCCCCGCCTGTGCGACGGCCCCTGCCGGAACGTGGCGAACCCGCAGGTCGGGAACGCGGCTGTCACCCGTGGGGGTGGGCGGCCCCGGCCTCGTGCCGGGGCGCCGGGTCCCCGGCCGTCGCCCTGGGCCCTGTCGTCGAAGTCTCGCCTGGCCCGCGACGCCCGGCACCGCACCTCGCCGCGTTGTCGGAGCGCCCGAGTACGTCCAGTGGTCGGGCACCCCTCCGCCTTGCGATGCACGGCACCGGACGCCGCGGGCCCTACCGGCGCCACTTCGACGACAGGGCCTAGTGGGGTGCCCCGCGCCACCCCGAGACCGGGAGGGCGAACTTCGCCACCAGACGGTCCGTGAAGGAGGCGTGGTGCAGCCGGGCGAGCCGTACCGGAACGGCGCCGCGCCGGACCTCGACCCGTGCGCCCGCCGGGAGTTCGACCGTACGGCGGCCGTCGCACCACAGCACGCCGTTCGGCGTGTGCGGTTCCACCTCCACCGCGAGCACCGACTCGGGCGTCGTCACGAGCGGCTTGGCGAACAGCGCGTGCGCCCCGATCGGGACCATGAGCAGCGCCTCGACCTCGGGCCAGATCACGGGTCCGCCGGCCGAGAAGGCGTACGCCGTCGAGCCCGTCGGAGTCGCGCAGATCACCCCGTCGCAGCCGAACCCGGTGACCGGACGGCCGTCGATCGCGAGCACGACCTCCAGCATCCGTTCCGGGGAGACCTTCTGCACGGCCGCCTCGTTCAGCGCCCAGTCGCGGTGCAGCACGTCGCCGTTCTCGTACACGACCACGTCGAGGGTCATCCGCTCCTCGACCTCGTACGCGCGCGTGACGACCCGGTCGACGACCTTGTCGAGGTCGTCGCGCTCGGCCTCCGCGAGGAAGCCGACCCGGCCCAGGTTGACGCCGAGCATCGGCACGCCGGAAGCCCGCGAGAACTCCGAGCCGCGCAGCAGCGTCCCGTCGCCGCCGAGGACGACGAGCAGCTCGCAGCCCTCCAGCGCGTCGGTGCAGGCCTCCGGCACGGTCTCCACGGACGGCGGCAGCGGCAGGTCGGCCGCCTCCGCCTCCAGGACGCGGACGCCGATGCCGTTCCGCAGGAGCCCGAGTACGACGAGTTCGGCGCTGCGCACGGCGGCCGGCCGGCCGGTGTGCGCGAGCAGGAAGACAGTACGGCTACCAGGTGGTGCGGTCGTTGAGTTCAACGAGGTCCCTCCGCCACGGCGCGGTCGACATCCGCCGGATCCAGCGCGGGCGCCCCTGCCCGCAGCCACAGAAAGTACTCGACGTTGCCGGAGGGGCCGGGCAGCGGGCTCGCCGTCACGCCCAGCACCCCGAGCCCGAGCCCGGCCGCCTGGCGCGCCACGTTCCGCACGGTGTCGGCCCGGAGCTCGGGGCTGCGGACGACGCCGCCCGTGCCGAGACGCTCCTTGCCCACCTCGAACTGCGGTTTCACCATGAGCACGAGGTCCGCGTCGGGGGCCGTGCAGCGCACGAGGGCGGGCAGCACGAGGCCGAGGGGGATGAAGGAGAGGTCGCCGACGACGAGGTCGACGGGGGTGCCGTCGATGGCGTCGAGGGTCAACTCGCGTACGTTCGTCCGGTCTTTCACGGTGACCCGCTCGTCGCTCTGGAGCGACCAGGCGAGCTGTCCGTAGCCGACGTCCACGGCGACGACGTGCGCGGCGCCCGCCCGCAGCAGGACGTCCGTGAACCCGCCGGTCGACGCGCCCGCGTCCAGCGCCCGCCGGCCCTCGACCGTCAGTCCCTGCGGTACGAAGGCGGCGAAGGCACCGGCCAGCTTGTGGCCGCCGCGCGAGACGTAGTCGGGGTCGGCGTCGTCCTGGGCGACGAGGATGGCCGCGGCCGTCTCCACCTGGGTGGCGGGTTTGGTCGCGACCGTCTTGCCGACGGTCACCCGCCCGGCGGCGATCAGCTGGCTGGCGTGCTCGCGCGAGCGGGCGAGCTTGCGGCGTACCAGCTCGGCGTCCAGACGGCGGCGTGCCACTCCTGCCACGTTCGGTTCAGCTCCTGTGGTTGTACGACGGGGTTCTACGGCTGGTTGTACGGCTGGTTGTACGGAGACGGCGACGGGACCGTTCACGGTCCGGGTGCCGGTCCGGGTGCCGGTCCGGGGCGGACGGCGTCGAGCGAGGTCAGCTCGTCGCGCAGCCCACGGTGTACATCCTCGTACACCTCCAGGTGTCCGTCCGCCGCGAGGTGGTCGGCGTCGCCGAGCCGCTCCAGGAGGGCGTCCACGGCGGGACGGCCGGTGGGGACGCGCTGCACGCCGAGGGGCGCGGGCGCGGCGGGTTCGAAAGCCGCTGCCTCCCCGGTCCCCGGCGCCGCCTGCGCGGCCGGGACCGATGCCGGGCCTGCGCCCGAGGCCGGGACCGCGCCCTCGTCCGGGGCCGGCGTCGCATCCGTCACGTCGTTCATCCCCCGACGCTATCGCGAAGCCCTGGGGTACGGTCGATCACGATGGCCACGATCGAGGAGTGCCGCAGCGCACTCGACAGACTTTCGGACAGTCTCGCGCGCGCGGACGGCGAGATCCGCAGCGCCGCCGCGCTCGACCGCAGCCTGAGCTGCCACATCACCGACCTGGACACGACGTTCACCGGTCGCCTGGCGGGCGGCCGGGTCGAGGTCCGGGACACGGTGCCGGGCCCGCCGCCCGCCAAGGCGCAGATCCGCCTGGCGATGACAGGCGACGACCTGGTGGCGATGGTGGGAGGCGAGCTGAACTTCGCGAAGGCGTGGGCCTCCGGCCGGGTCAGGCTGGAGGCCGGCTTCCGCGATCTGCTGAAGCTGCGCTCACTTCTGTAGCGCGGGCTCCCGCTTCTCCGCCCGCGCCTTCCGGCCCGCCGGCACGACCAGCGGCGTGCCCGTCTCCGGGTCCTCGATGACCTGGCAGCGCAGCCCGAAGACCCGCTCGACGAGCTCGGCCGTCACGACCTCGGCAGGCGGCCCCTCCGCGACCACCTCGCCGCCGCGCACGGCGATGAGGTGGGTGGCGTACCGGGCCGCGTGGTTGAGGTCGTGGAGGACGGCGACGAGGGTCCGGCCCTGCGCCTCGTGCAGTTCGGCGCAGAGGTCGAGGACGTCGATCTGGTGCTGGATGTCCAGGAAGGTCGTGGGCTCGTCGAGGAGCAGCAGCGGGGTCTGCTGTGCGAGCGCCATCGCGATCCACACCCGCTGGCGCTGGCCGCCGGACAGCTCGTCGACGTACCGCTCGGCCAGCTCCGCGACGCCGGTCGCGGCCATGGACTCCTGGACGATCCGCTCGTCCTCCGGCGACCACTGACGCAGCAGCCCCTGGTGCGGGTAGCGCCCGCGGGCCACGAGGTCGGCGACCGTGATGCCGTCGGGGGCGACGGAGGACTGGGGCAGCAGACCGAGGGTCTTGGCCACCTTCTTGGCCGGCAGTCTGTGGATGCTCTGCCCGTCGAGGAGCACCCGGCCCTCGGAGGGCTTGAGCATCCGGGACAGGGCCCGCAGCAAGGTCGACTTGCCGCAGGCGTTGGGGCCGACGATGACCGTGAACGAGTTGTCGGGGATCTCGACGGACAGGTCGCGGGCGATGACCCGCTGGTCGTAGGCGAGGGTGACCGATTCCGCGCCGAGCCGCTGGGTCTGGCGGTCCATGGAGGTGCTCCTGTTGTTCTTCTCGTTGGAATCCGTCATATCCGTCCGGCCTTGCGCTCGGTGACGAGCAGCCACAGCAGATAGCAGCCGCCGAGCACCCCGGTGACGACGCCCACCGGCAGCTGTCGGTCGCCGAAGGCGTTGGTCGCGGTCCAGTCGGCGACGAGCAGCAGTACCGAGCCCATGAGGGCGGAGGCGGCGAGGTTCGGGCCGGGCGAGCGGGTCAGCCGGCGCGCGAGCTGCGGGGCGCTGAGGGAGACGAAGACGATGGGTCCGGCCGCTGCGGTGGCCACGGCGACGAGCAGCACGGCGGAGGCCATCAGCACGATGCGGGTCCGCTCCACCCGCACCCCGAGGGCGTACGCGGCGTCGTCGCCCATCTCCAGCATCCGCAGCGCCCGGCCGTGGCCCAGGACCAGCGGGATCAGGACGCAGCAGACGGCGAAGAGCGGCCAGAACTGCGCCCAGTCCCGCCCGTCGAGCGAACCCGTCATCCAGACGGTTGCGCGGGTGGCGTCGACGAGGTTGGCCTTGGTGATCAGGTAGTGGATGACGGCCGTGAGCATCGCGGCCGCTCCGATGCCCACGAGGACGAGCCGGTAGCCGTGGATACCGCGCTTCCAGGCGAGCAGGTAGATCGCGGTGCCCGTCAGCAGGGCGCCGACGACGGCGCCGCCCGCCGCGGCCATCGCGCTGCCCTGGAAGAGGACGATGACGGCCAGCGCGCCGACCGTGGCGCCCTGGCCGAAGCCGATGACATCGGGGCTGCCGAGCGGGTTGCGGGAGATGGACTGGAAGACCGCGCCACCGACGCCGAGCGCGGCGCCGACGAAGACGGCGACGAGGACGCGCGGGAGCCGCAGGTCCATGACGGCGAACTCCTGCACGGCGGTCCCGTCACCGAGGAGGGTGGCGACGACGTCACCGGGGGCGATGGGGAAGTCTCCGCTGCCGATGAGCACGACGGCGGCCGCGAGGGCGAGGGCGAGCAGCCCGACCAGGGAGAGGGCGGCGCGGGGCGCGTAGCGCAGGGAGAGCCCGGCGCCGGTCCGAAGCGTCTTGGCGGTCACAGCTGGGCCATCCTCTTGCGGCGGACGAGGCGGATGAAGACGGGCCCGCCGATCAGCGCGGTCACGATGCCGACCTGTAGCTCCGCGGGGCGGGCGACGAGCCGGCCGACCACGTCGGAGCCGAGCAGCAGGACGGGCGAGAGGACGGCCGCGTACGGGAGGATCCAGCGCATGTCGGGGCCGGTGATGGCGCGTACGAGGTACGGGACCATCAGGCCGAGGAACACGATCGGCCCGCAGGCGGCGGTCGCGGCGCCGCACATCAGCGTGACCGCGGCCATCGCGAGGACGCGGGTGCGGTTGAGGTCGGCGCCGAGCGCGCGGGCGGTGTCGTCGCCCAGCTCCATGGCGTTGAGCGGCCGGGCGATGAGCAGGGCGAGGACGACGCCGGCGAGGATGAACGGCGCCACGCGGCGCACGGTCTCCATGTCGGCGGAGGCGAGCGAGCCGACGGTCCAGAAGCGGAGCCGGTCGAGCGCGGCCGAGTTCAGCAGCTGGACGGCGTTGACGTAGCCGTAGAGCGCGGCGGTGGCGGCCGTTCCGGCGAGCGCGAGGCGCACGGGCGTCGAGCTGCGGCTGCCGCCGAGGACGTACACGACGACGGAGACGACGGCCGCGCCGGCGAACGCGAACCAGATGTAGTCGCCGACGTCCGAGATCCCGAGGAAGGCGATCGCGGAGACGACGGCCGCGGCCGCGCCGGCGTTGACGCCCAGGAGCCCCGGCTCGGCGAGCGGGTTACGGGTGAGGCCCTGCATCACGGCCCCCGAGAGGCCGAGGGCGACGCCGACGAGCAGCCCGAGGAGGGTCCGGGGGACGCGGACGTCATGGACGATGACGTCGTTCCCGACACCGGTGTTCTGGAACAACCCGTGCCACACGTCGCCGAGCGGCACCGGTTTGGCGCCGATCATGACACTCAGGACACAGACCAGCAGCAGGACTCCGACGGCCGCGACCAACCCGACGGCGCGCACGGAACGGCGGCGCGTCGGCTTCTGGTCGGGGCCGGTCGGATCCGCGCTCGCTCGGGAGGGACTCTCGACCAACACGGCAGTTAGGTTAGCCTACCCTGCTATCGATGTTCGATCCCCGTCCGCAGGTCAGAACCCCGGTACGCAGCCCGTCACAGCTCCAACCGGGCCAGTGCCTTCCCCGCGTCCAACCCGCAGGCACCCGCCCCGGCGTCCGTCCACGCCGCCGCGCACAGCGCCCGCACCCCGTCCAGGGCGGACCCCTCGCCGTCGAGGACGAGCTCACCACCGCGCGCCTCGGCCGACCAGCCACCGCACACGAAGCCCCCGTGCGCCCCGACCACCTGCGGCTGCCCCGTCAACAGCCCCCGCAGATCCGCGTCCACGTACGTCGGCCGGTGCTCCGGAACCGCGGCGAGCAGCTGCGCCACGTCCGTCACCCCCGTCAGCACGAGCAGCGAGTCCACGCCCCCGTTGAACGCCCCCTCGATGTCCGTGTCCAGCCGGTCCCCGACCACCAGCGGCCGCTCCGCCCCCGTCCGCAGCACCGTCTCGCGGTGCATCGGCGGCAACGGCTTCCCCGCCACCGTAGGCTCCACCACACCGCCCGTGACGATCCGTACGACCTCCACCGCCGCCCCGTTCCCCGGCCCGAGCCCCCGCGCCCCCGGAATCGTCAGGTCCGTGTTCGAGGCGTACCACGGCACGCCCCGCGCCACCGCGTAGCCCGCCTCCGCGAACCGCGCCCACGGCATCTCCGGCCCGCCGTACCCCTGCACCACGGCCGCGAGACCGTCCACGTCCGCCGACTCCACCGGCTCCAGGCCCCGCTCGCGCAGCGCCACCCGGAGCCCCTCCCCTCCGACCACCAACACCGGTGACCCTGCGGGCACTTCGTCGGCGATCAGCCGAGCCACCGCCTGCGCCGACGTGACGACGTCCGTCGCCTCCGCCGGAACGCCCAGCTCGGTCAGATGCGCGGCCACCGCGTCCGGGGTCCTCAGCGCGTTGTTGGTGACGTACGCGAGGTGCATCCCACCGGAGCGGGCCGCCCCCAGCGCGTCCACGGCGTGGGCGATCGCCTCCCCGCCCGCGTACACCACACCGTCCAGATCCAGCAGCGCCGTGTCGTACGCCTCGCACAGCGCCCGCTCGATACCGGAAGGCCGGTCCCTGACCTCCCGCGAACCATGCCGCAGCCCAGGCTCCCGGCCCCGTTCCGAGCCCCGCCGCACGCCCTGACCGCCCCGGCCGCCGTCACCCATGACCTCGTACTCCTCACGTCTCGACCGTCCCGACTCCCCCGATCATCGCTCATTGCCACCGCGCACTTACGATTGCGCAATGATGAGCAGAGGTCCTGCGGCCAATGACGGTCTGCACCTGGTCCCGTTCCGGGGACTCCGCTATGTCCCCGAGCGGGTCGGCAGCCTGGCCGCCGTGACCTCACCGCCGTACGACGTCGTCGTACGGCCCGACGGGCTGCACCACCTCGAGTCCGCCGACCCCCACAACATCGTGCGGCTGATCCTGCCTCAGGCCATCACCGCGGGCACCCGCCACCGCAAGGCCGCCGTCACCCTCGACCGCTGGCTCGCCGAAGGCGTCCTCGCGCCGGACCCCGAGCCCGCTCTGTACGTGTACGAGCAGAGCGGCGACGGCATCCTGCAGCGGGGCATCATCGGCGCCCTGGAACTCTCCACCCCGGCCGAGGGGATCGTGCTCCCCCACGAGGACGTCATGCCGCACGTCGTCGAGGACCGCGCCGCGCTGATGCGGACGACCGCGGCCAACCTGGAGCCGCTGCTCCTCACCTACCGGGGCAACGGCAACGGGACGGCCGAGGTCATCGAGCGCACCGTCCACCGCGAGCCCCTGCTCGCCACCACCACCGAGGACGGCTTCCACCACCGCCTCTGGGCGATCACGGACCCCGACGAACTCGCCACGGTCTCCACGGGTCTCGCCGAGCACCAGGCGCTGATCGCCGACGGCCACCACCGCTGGGCGACGTACCTCCGCCTCCGCGAGGAGCACGCCCAGCCCAGCCCGTGGAACTACGGCCTGGTGCTGCTCATCGACACAGCCCGCTATCCCCTCAGGGTCCGCGCCATCCACCGGCTGCTCAACCGCCTCCCCGTCGGCGACGCCCTCACCGCCCTCGGCGACGGCTTCCGCGTCCGCCGCGTCGAGGGCACCCTGACGACGGCCATGGAGGCCCTGGCGACCGCCACCTCCGACGGCAACGCCTTCCTCCTCGCCGGAGACGGCACCTTCCACCTCGTGGACCGGCCTGACCCGGAACTCCTCGCCCGGACGGTCCCGGCCGACCGCCCGGAGGCCTGGCGCACCCTGGACGCCACGGTCCTGCACGCCACGCTCCTCGACCACCTCTGGCACATCCCGGACGACCCGGAGGAGATCGCCTACATCCACGACACCGAGGCCGCCGTGGCGCAGGCGGAACGCCGTGGTGGCACGGCGGTGCTCATGCATCCGGTACGGGAGGACGTCGTACGGGACCTGGCCCGGCAGGGCGTCACCATGCCCCGCAAGTCGACGTCCTTCGGGCCGAAGCCGGCGACGGGCCTGGTGCTCAGAAGCCTGGCGCTGGGCTGAGCACATGAGGAAGGGCGGCGCCCCGACAGGGGTGCCGCCCTTCCTCATGTGCCTGACGGCGTCGGCGCTTACGCCCGGTCGTCCAGCTCCTCGTCGTCCTCGTCGTCGATCTGGTCCGCCTCGTCGACGGCGACCGTCTCGTCGGACTCCTCGGACTCCTCGGACTCCTCGGACTCCTCGGTCTCGTCGGTCTCGTCGGTCTCGTCCAGCTCGTCGATGGCGTCCACGAACTCGACACCGTCCAGCTCGGCGAGACGGTCGGAGGCGTCCGTGGCCCCGTCCTTGTCCGACTCCGCCGTCTTGGCGAACCACTCACGCGCCTCGTCCTCGCGCCCGGCTGCGAGCAGCGCGTCGGCGTAGGCGTACCGCAGGCGAGCGGTCCACGGGTGGACGGCGGTGGACGCGAGCTCGGGGCTCTGGAGGGTCACGATGGCGGCGTCGAGCTGCCCCATGTCGCGACGGGCGCCGGCGGCGACGAGACGCATCTCGACCTGCCCGGCCTTGTCCAGCTTCTGCACCTCGGGCTCACCGGCCATGGCGAGCGCCCGCTCGGGCCGGCCCATGCCGCGCTCGCAGTCGGCCATCACGGGCCAGAGCTCGACACCACCGGTCATCCGCCGCGCGGCCCGGAACTCGGCCAGCGCCTCGGAGTACTTCTGGGTCGCGTACGCGGCGAAACCGGCGGCCTCGCGGACGGCGGCGACACGCGAGGCGAGCCGCAGGGCGATACGGGAGTACGCGTACGCCTGCTCCGGGTCCTCGTCGATCAGGTTGGCGACCATGACGAGGTTACGGGCGACGTCCTCGGCGAGCCCCTTGGGCAGGCTCATGAGCTCCTGGCGCACGTCCGCGTCGATCTCGTCACCCGTGACGTCGTCCGGGATCGGCAGCCGCTTGATGGGCGCGCGGTCCGGCCGGTCCCGGTCGCGGTCGTCGCGACGGCCGTAGCCACCCCGGTCGTCGCGACCGCGGTAGCCGCCACCGCGGCTGTCGTCACGACGGTCGTCACGACGGAAGCCACCACCGCGGCTGTCGTCACGACGGTCGTCACGACGGAAGCCACCACCGCGGCTGTCGTCCCGACGGGGCCCACGGGGGCGGTCATCGCGACGGAAACCGCCTTCACGGCGGTCGTCACGGGGACGCTCGTCGCGCCGGTCGTCACGGCGGTACGACGGACGGTCGTCACGACGGTCGTCACGCGGCCGGTCATCACGACGGAACCCACCGCCACCGCGGTTGTCATCACGACGGTCGTCACGGGGACGGTC
>NZ_JBHUYJ010000108.1:0-26970 GCF_042668715.1 Streptomyces sp. NPDC057271 | reverse complement strand
CTCCTCGCCGGCAGCGTGCGCCCCGTCGTCCTCCTGCGGCGCCGTGACGACGCACGGCCGCGCCACGGGGCCGCCCCGGCGGAGGCTGTCGCACCAGGCAGCCCGGACCTCGGCTTCATGCTCCCGTACACCCCCGTGCACCACCTGCTCCTCGGTCTCGGCGCACCGGACGGGGAGGGCCCGCGGCTGTTGGTCATGACCAGCGGCAACCTCTCCGGCGAACCCATCGTCACCGACGACGACGAGGCGCTGACCGGACTCGCCGGCCTGGCGGACGCCTGGCTGCTGCACGACCGCCCCATTCACGTGCCCTGCGACGACTCGGTCGTCCGCGTCTGCGACGGCGAGCAGCTGACGCTGCGGCGGTCGCGGGGGTACGCCCCGCTGCCGGTGACGCTGCCCGTCGAGGTCGCCCCCGCGCTCGCCGTGGGAGGGGACCTGAAGAACGCGTTCTGTCTCGGTGAGGGACGCCAGGCATGGCTCTCCGCCCACATCGGCGACATGGACGACCTCGCCACCCAACTCGCCCTCGCCTCCGCCGAGCGGCAGTTGGAATCCATCACGGGGGTACGCCCCGGTCGGCTCGCCGCCGACCTCCACCCCGCCTACCGGTCCACCCGATGGGCGCACGGCCATGCCGCCGGGCGTCCCGTCGTACCGGTGCAGCACCATCACGCGCACGTCGCGGCGGCGATGGCCGAGAACGGCCTCGACGGTACGCAGCCGGTCATCGGAGTGGCCTTCGACGGGACGGGATACGGCCTGGACGGCGCCGTGTGGGGCGGCGAGTTCCTGATGGCGGACTACGCCGGGTTCTCACGGTTCGCGCACCTGGCCTACGTTCCTCTCCCCGGTGGAGACGCTGCCGTACGACGGCCCTACCGGATGGCCCTGGCCCACCTGCGGGCCGCCGGCCTGGCCGCCGATCCCCGGTTGCCGTGCACCCGAGCCTGCCCGCCCGGAGAACTTCCCGTACTCTCCCGCCAGTTGACGCGCGAACTGAACTGCGTGCCCACATCCAGCATGGGGCGGCTCTTCGACGCCGTCTCCTCCCTCGCGGGGATCTGCCACCACGCCGGTTACGAGGCCCAGGCCGCGATCGAGCTGGAGGCCGCCACCCTGCGCGAACCGGCCCTGCCGGAGGACGGACGCTACGCCTTCCGGTCGGGCTCGCGGCGACCCGGTGAACCGCTCGCAGCCGACCCCGCGCCCCTGCTGGCGGCGGTGGTCGAGGACGTGCTCGGCGGCACCCCCGCCGCCGTGGTCGCCGCGCGGTTCCACCACGCCGTGGCGCGCTTGGTACGTACGATCTGCGCCGCCGCCCGCAGCGAGACCGGGGTGGAGACGGTCGCACTGACCGGGGGAGTGTTCGCCAACGTGGTGCTCTCCTCCGCCTGCGCCCGGGGACTGCGGGAGGACGGCTTCACCGTGCTGCGCCATCGGCGCATCCCGCCGAACGACGGCGGTCTGGCCCTCGGCCAGCTCGTCGTGGCCGGCCGCGTCACGGACCCATCGGCGCGCTCGGGCGTCACGGACCGACCCGCGGCCGTCCCCGGCACGCCACGACGAGAGCGACAGTGAGGAGACACCCATGTGCCTGGCGGTACCCGGAAGAGTGCTGGACGTCGAGGAGCGGGACGGCACCCGGATGGCCACGGTCGACTTCGGCGGCGTGGTCAAGGAGGTGTGCCTGGAGTACCTGCCGGACCTGAAGCCCGGTGAGTACGCGATCGTCCACGTGGGGTTCGCCCTGCAGCGTCTGGACGAGGAGTCGGCCAGGAGGACGCTGGAGCTGTTCGAGACGCTCGGCATGCTCCAGGAGGAGTTCGGCGACCCGTGGGAGTCGGCCGCCGGAATGACGGTAGACGACGAGCGGCCGGCGCACGAGGGCGTGGCCGGAGAGGTGCGGCGGTGAAGTACATCGACGAGTTCCAGGACCCCGAGCTGGCCCGGCGGCTGCTCGACGAGATCCGCGCGACGGTGACGCGGCCCTGGGCGCTGATGGAGGTCTGCGGAGGCCAGACCCACACCATCATCCGGCACGGAATCGACCAACTGCTGCCTCCAGAGGTCGAGTTGATTCATGGTCCGGGCTGCCCGGTGTGCGTGACGCCACTCGAGGTGATCGACAAGGCGTTGGAGATCGCGTCCCGGCCCGGGGTGATCTTCTGCTCGTTCGGGGACATGCTGCGGGTACCCGGTACCGACCGCGACCTGTTCCAGGTCCGCGGGCAGGGCGGTGACGTGCGGGTCGTGTACTCGCCGCTCGACGCGCTGCGGATCGCCGAGCAGAACCCGGACCGCGAAGTGGTCTTCTTCGGCATCGGGTTCGAGACGACGGCCCCGCCCAACGCGATGACGGTCCATCAGGCGCGCAAGCTGGGCATCCGCAACTTCAGCCTGCTCGTCTCCCACGTCCGGGTGCCCCCGGCCATCGAGGCGATCATGAACTCCCCCGACTGCCGTGTCCAGGGCTTCCTCGCGGCGGGGCACGTGTGCAGCGTGATGGGCACGGTGGAGTACCCCGAACTGGCCGAACGCCACCAGGTGCCGATCGTCGTGACCGGCTTCGAGCCGCTGGACATCCTCGAAGGCGTACGGCGCACCGTCCGCCAGCTGGAGCGCGGGGAGCGCACCGTCGAGAACGCCTATCCCCGGGCGGTGCCTGCGGAGGGCAACCCGGCCGCGCGGGCGATGCTGGACGACGTCTTCGAGGTCACGGACCGCGCGTGGCGCGGGATCGGCGTCATCCCGGACAGCGGCTGGAAGCTGTCGGAGCGGTACCGGGCGTACGACGCCGAGCACCGGTTCTCCGTCGAGGGGATCACCACGCGCGAGCCGGCCGAGTGCCGGAGCGGCGAGGTCCTGCAGGGGCTGCTCAAACCCCATGAGTGCGAGGCGTTCGGTACGACCTGCACGCCCCGCTCACCGCTGGGCGCCACGATGGTCTCCAGCGAGGGGGCGTGCGCCGCGTACTACCTCTACCGGCGGCTCGACCTCGGCACTCCGGCACACAAGTCCCCGGGAGAGTCGTCCCCGGCACAGAAGTCCGCGGCCCTGGAGGGAAGTTCCGTTGTCTGAGCTGATGCGCGACACCGCTCCGGGCGAGGCGCCCGACATGCTCGCCTGGACATGCCCGGCGCCGCTGCGGGACCAGCCGCGCGTGGTGATGGGCCACGGCGGGGGAGGCGCGCTCTCCGCCGAACTGGTCGAGCAGATCTTCGCGCCGGCCTTCGGCGGACCCGCGCTCTCGGTCACCACCGACGCCGCGACCGTCGAACTCGGCGGCGCCCGGCTGGCGTTCTCCACCGACTCCTTCGTCGTACGCCCGCTGTTCTTCCCCGGGGGCAGCATCGGCGACCTGGCCGTCAACGGGACGGTGAACGACCTCGCCATGAGCGGCGCCCGCGCGGCCTACCTCTCCTGTGGGTTCATCCTGGAGGAGGGCGTGGAGACCGACGTCGTGACCCGCGTCGCCCAGGCGCTCGGCGCGGCGGCGCGGACGGCGGGCGTGGAGGTGGTCACGGGCGACACCAAGGTGGTCGAGGCAGGCCACGGCGACGGCATCTACATCAACACCTCCGGCATCGGCCTCATCCCGGCCGGGATCGATCTCCGGCCGCAGCGCGTCGTACCCGGCGACGTGGTGATCGTCAGCGGCCCCATCGGCGTCCACGGCGTGGCGATCATGAGCGTACGCGAGGGCCTGGAGTTCGGGGTCGAGATCGAGAGCGACTGTGCCGCACTCGGCGGTCTGGTCGAGGCGATGCTCGCGGTCACCCCGGACCTGCACGTGCTGCGTGACCCCACGCGCGGGGGGCTCGCCGCCTCGCTCAACGAGATCGCGGCCGCGTCGGGCACCGGAGTCGTCGTCCAGGAACGGGACGTCCCTGTCCCGGCCCCCGTGGCGAGCGCGTGCGCGGTGCTCGGCCTCGATCCGATGTACGTGGCGAACGAGGGCAAGCTGGTGGCCTTCGTCCCGCGTGAGCACGCCGACGCCGTACTCGCCGCGATGCGGGCGCACCCGCTGGGCACCGGGGCGGCCGTCATCGGCGAGGCCGTGGAGGCGCACCCCGGCATGGTGGTCGCCCGTACCGGCCTCGGTGGTACGCGTGTGGTGGACATGCCGCTCGGGGAGCAGCTGCCGCGGATCTGCTGAAGGGGTCAGCCGCGGGCGCGGCGGTGGCGCGAGGTGTCGAGGGTCCAGGTGTGGGTGCAGTTCGGGCACTGCAGATGGACCCGAGGCCCCTTGTTGGAGATCAGGTAGCGCCAGTGTTCCGAGCAGTTGCGGCGCTCCGTGCAGGGCGTGCAGTCACGGGCGTCGTCGCATCCGGGGCAGGCGACCCAGGCGCGGCGGGCCCGGTCGGCGTGGGGATCAATGGGAAGACGCACGACCCGGCTCCTGTCCCGGCAGCACACCCTCCGCCACGAGCATGGCGTGGATCCGCTGCTGCTCCTCGTCGAGACCGGAGTAGAGCAGGGCGTACGCGGCCTCCTCCTCACGCAGCACGGCCACGGGGTCCCAGTCGGGCCCCAGCGCCGCCACGACCTCGGCCCGGCGGCGGGCTTCCTCGAGGGTGAGGTCGATGGTGAAGGGGACGTGGTCGGGGTCGGTGCCGTGGTTCATGGGGAGTGCTTTCGATGACACTTCCGGAGGAAATCCGAAAATCGAACAGGTTCCGCCACGTGTATCAGAGGGAGCAGGGGGTGCGAAAGGGCGGGCCTGCCCGGTGAGACGGGAGCGGGGT
The DNA here is from genome assembly GCF_042668715.1 of Streptomyces sp. NPDC057271. NCBI lineage: Bacteria > Bacillati > Actinomycetota > Actinomycetes > Kitasatosporales > Streptomycetaceae > Streptomyces > Streptomyces sp. NPDC057271. The sequence continues at coordinate 22,222 of NZ_JBHUYJ010000108.1, read as the reverse complement.
GCGCGTACGGCGCGGGCATCGGGCGACGCCGGCCCCGGAACGGTGCGAATGAAGGGGTGTACGGCGCGGAGGCCGCTGACGGTGGATCTCCGCGCCTTCGCACACTGTGGCGCATCTCATGCGAAACCGGGCAGGCGGGCTGAAGCGATCGGGCCGTGAAGCACTCCCCGTCGAAAAGCTGCCGAACCGGTCGGATCATCGTTGTAGTGTCCGCGCCATGACTACGGAAACCTCCGACGCGGAGTGCCTGGCCCTCACACGCGATCTGCGCCGCCGGGGCGCGATCGTGCTCGCCGTCTTCGCCCTGGTGTGGGCCCTCGCGGGCGGCTCGGGGATCGCGGCGGTGCCGGTGTCGGGCGCGATCGGCGTCGTCGCGGCCTGCGTGACGGTCGGCGCGGTGGTGCTCGCCTTCCGGGGCGCGGCGGGTCCCGTGACGCGTCCGGTGCGGTTGCCGGAGAAGTGGAACAGAGGAGTCGGCCTGGTCAACCTGGCCGAGCTGGTGGCGATCTTCGTCGTGATCGCCGCGTCGAACGCCTCGAATCACCCGGAATTCATCCCGGTCGGGATCTGCCTCGTCGTGGGCCTGCACTTCTTCCCGCTGGCCCGCCTCTTCGGCCAGGGGCAGTACAGGTGGACCGCGATCTTTCTGACGGCGGTCGCACTGGTGGGACTCGCAGTCCTGACGGCCGGGACATCGGCAGGGACGATCCGCACGGTGGTGGGCCTGGGGGCGGCTGTCGTCCTGTGGGCCTCGTCCTTCCATGTGACCCTGCGCGGCTGACGCGCAGGCCCGTTCGGCGTATGCCGCGGCCGTGTTCGCGTCGTACGGGCCGCCGTCAGGGCAGCGTGGGCGGTGGGAGTCTGTCGCGCCGAACGACCGAGGGAAGGTGGCCCCGACCGTGCAGCCCAGCGAGATCGCCGAGATCCTGAACCGTCCCCTCAGCCGGGAGCTCCTGGCCCGCGACCTGACCCGGCTGGCGTACGTGGGCAAGGACGGTGCGCCCCGGGTCGTTCCGATCGGCTTCATGTGGAACGGCACGGAAGTCGTGATGTGCACGGCGAAGAACGCCCCGAAGCTTCCGGCTCTCCGCCGCAACCCTGCGGTCGCCCTGACGATCGACACCGAGGTGCACCCGCCCAAGATCCTGCTGCTCCGCGGTCGGGCCGAGCTGGACGTCGTGGAGGGCATCCCGGACGAGTTCCTCCAGACGAACGGCACCTACGAGATGACGCCCGAGCAGCGGGCCGAGTGGGAGACCGAGGTCCGATCGCTGTACGACGGCATGGTCCGGATCGTCGTGACGCCGACCTGGGCGAAGCTGATCGACTTCGAGACGACGCTGCCCACGGCGGTCGAGGAACTGCTGAAGCGTCGCGAGGACCGCGGGGGCGTGTGATGGCGGTGTCCGCCCGCCCGCACGTTCTGACGGTTGAGCCCGTGGTGGTGGCGGCGCTCTCCGGGTACGACAGAGGCCGCCGGGTTGACCCCGACGGCCTCCGTCCAGCGCCGCATCAGACGGTGCAGCCCCTAGTCGAGCGGCTGCCGACACCAGCTACTCGACGACGCCTTCCCAGGGGTCCCGGCCCGATTCCCTGATCCGCGTCGCCTCGCGGCGCGTCAGGAACAGCGGTGTAGGGACTCCCCACATGGCCGTTGCGGAAAGCGGGTTCTGCGGAAACTCGGCCCGGAAGACACGGGTGAGGAATTCCACCATGCCGCATTCGTACAGCTGCCAGGCGTCTTCGAGTCGTCTGTACACGACGACTGGCCATTCGTCCGGATCGTCCTCCGTGCGCATCCAGCAGAGCAGATCCGCCGTACCGTCCATCGCCCAGGCCAGAATCCGATCCGACTCGGTCTCTACGCCCGGGATTCCCTCCAACTCCTCCCACAGCTCCTGCGCCACGGATGTCTCGTCGGCCATGCGGCCCGAGCCGTCCGGGGACGGCTGGAGTACCGCGAGGAAGTTCTCGATGGACCCGGCTCCGTAGTGCTTCACGAACTCCTTGTAGTCCGTGGGAAACGGAGTTCCCCACACCTGTTCCGTCGTGTCCCAGTCGATCACCGAACCAGCTCCGGCGTGCGGAGGCATCAGCGAAAGCAGTACATCGATCGACACTCTGAACTCCGCCTCTATTTCGTGTTGCCCGTCGGTACGGGGTTGCCGTCTGCGTCCGTCTGTCGGCCCAGGTTGTACTGAGACGAGGGTTTGAACTCGTTCTCGACAACGGCATCTTCGAAGAGCTTGGTCCGCACTCCGTTGTGCCACGTGGTGACGTCGATCCTGTACTCGTACGGGACGGTACGGGGGCCGTCGTACTTAGGCGTCACCTTGTACTCGACGACCACCCCGGTCTTCTGTGCCTCCTTCTTCACTATCGCCTCGTAGTAGCGCATGGGCTTGTCATTCCGGTGAATGCTGCCCTTCGTGTAATAGGCGTTCGCCGGCCGAGCGCATGCTGAGAGGTTTTTCGGCTCGGCGCCGTCCCCGCCCAGCGTGCCTGCGAAGAGGTGACAGGCATTGATGTCGCCCGACCGGTCGAAGCCGTGGGACTCGACGAAATCCTGAGCCCAGAGGTACCCCTTCGTCAGGTGCCGCTTGGCCTCGCTGCCCTGCTGCAGCCTGCTCTTGTCGAGGCAGGCCGTGATACCCGTCGGACGGTTGCCGTTGTCGCTGTCGAGGGTTCCGTAGTCGATCCTCTGCTGACCCCTGGTTCTGCAGTCACGAGGATCGTCCTGCTGGCCACCGGCCCCCGGCCCCGGGTCGGTGCCCGGGGCACCTTGCGTGTCCGGGGTCTGGTCGGGGCTGAACGTGTCCTGGCCGGCGAGCATGGCGAGGAGGTTCGTGCTGCTGACGACCATGTCGACGGCCTGGGCGGCCGTCCAGATGGCCTGGGTCGGGTTCCAGTCCGGCTTGGGGATGTGCTTCGGGACCGGGATCGGGTTCGGGCCCGCGTAGGGGTTCTGCGGGACCTTCGGCCTCGGGGGTGCGGTCGGCTTCGGGCGCGTCAGCGTGGAGGTACCTCCGCCGCGTCCGCCTCCCTTGTAGTTGTTGCCGCCACCGCCACCGCCACCGCCACCGCCACCGCCGCCGCCCTTGCACTTGGCCTGCCAGGGCTTGAGCATGCAGTCGTTGCGCGGGTTCGGCGGCGGGTCCGGCGGGGCCCTCCGGACGCCAGGCCTGCGCGAAGGACTTGGAGCCCAGAGCGCCGCCGGTCGCCGGGCCGGGGTAGGTGCTGGTGCTGCTCTCGGACCAGTTCGAGGTGACCTCGTGAACCGTCACCGGGCGTGCGGTGCACGAGTACGAGAACGTGTTCAGGAGGCTCAGGTTCGCGTTGATGACAAACGCGTTCTTGAGGGTGGTGTCCAGGCCGTTGAACTTCAGGAAGGAGGCTGCCTTGTGGCCGCCGTTGTCGTACGTGCCGACCTTGAGCTCGGTGGCGCTGGAGAAGTTCTGGTTGTACGGCGCCTCGACATGCGTGCTGGAGGCCGCCTGGAGGCCGTCCACCGAGGGGTCGACCTTCACGGGGAAGACCCGCTCCGGGGCCGACAGCCACTTTCGGTCCAGCTTCACGACCAGGACCTGACGGGAGCGCTCCCGCACGAGGTCGTAGGTGACGCCGGAGGAGATGACGCCCTCGTCGGAGTTCGGCGCCTTCTTCGAGTCCTCCATCCAGCCGGCCGGCATCCACCCCTTCTGACGGCCCGCGCCGTCGTGGAAGACGACGCCGCCGTACGCGTCGAGCTTGGCCGTCAGACCCTTCAGGGCCAGCGGGAAGCGCCACTCGGTGGGCGCGTCCTTGTCCTTGAGGATCAGCGTCTCCTTCACGGAGTCACTGCCTGCGATCAGCTCCACGTCCGTCGAGCGGCGGACCTCCGGATACGTGATCACGCTACCGCTGACACGGCCCAGCGAGCGGGCCGCGCCCTCGATCGAGTAGCCGATCGAGGTGTTGTCGTCGACGGCGAGACGCAGGAACGATTCCGCATCGGCGAATTCAGAGAAGTGGATCTTGTCCTCGGTGGACCGGGTCTGCCAGCCGGATGCTTCGGTGCTCCCGGTCCGCGCATCCTCCGGGGCCTTCGCGAGGCGCGTGTCGATGCCCTTCCACGTGCCGTCGGACGCACGGAAGTTGACCTTCTCGTCGAAGAACCGGGTCGTGTAGGTGCCGTCCTTGTTGAGGAAGGTGCGGCCGCGCTCGGTTCGCTTTCCCGTGACCTCGGAACTGGTCTTGGAGTCGAAGCCCTTGGGTGCGTCCCGGTGCGGCGAGGGCACCGTGCGGTACGGAAGGGCGCCGCCCTCCTTGGGCCCCTTGCCCAGCTTCAGGCGGCTGGTGCCGGTGTCCGGCGCGAGTTCGCCGGGTGCCCGCAGGGCGCCGTCGCGCCCTCCGGCCGCGGCCGCGTCAGTGGCGTCGCCGGAAGCGTTGTGCCCCCGGCCTCGGGCCGAACCCCAGCCCTGCTCGGGTCTCTCTCCGGCGGTCAGGCCGGGTCTGGCCCCGGACCAGTGGCCGGCTGCCATGGCAGCCTGCTCCGTGCCCGCGAGCACGGTCATGGTGATCGCCATGGATATGACGAATGGACGGGTGGTACCCACCGTGAATGCCCCCACAAAGTAGATCAGTCGGGGCAGTCCTGTACGGACTCACAGCAGACTCACAAACTTCGTCCGGAATCATCACAGAACCGCTGCTGACCTGCGGGATGTCATATCGCCCATGTGGTGACGTACTTGCCGAATCCTCCACCGAACTGCTCGGCGTTGTGGTCGAGATCACGGTCACCGCCGACTTGTGGGCGGCGAGTTCGGGCCAGCGCCAGCGACCGCGGGATCGGGGCGGCGCCGTGGTCGACGCGCCGTCCCGCCGGGTCAGGTCACGCAGCCGATTTCGGTGCCCGTGCCGGCTCGCCGTCGCCGTACCGCAGATCAGGTCGTTGCCGCCCCCGCCGTCGGTATCACGTCGCGGCACGGGGCGCCGATGATCACGTCGTCCCCGGGGGTGCCTGCCCGTAGGGGTGGTGGGCGGCGCGTCGAAGCGGGTGGGTTCCGTGGCCACGGCGGGACGGGCGCCGAGTCCGAGGGGGGCGGCGGTCGGCGCGGGAGCGCACGGAGTGGCCAGGACGCGGTGTCGGCCGGTGATGTCCCGGTCGGCTCAGGCGCGGGCGGCCGGCCGGGACATCGGGGTCCGGCCGGCTCAGGCGAGGTCGAACCGGTCGAGGTTCATCACCTTGTCCCACGCCGCCACGAAGTCGCGTACGAACTTCTCGCCCGCGTCCTCGGAGGCGTACACCTCCGAGATCGCCCGGAGCTGGGAGTGCGAACCGAAGACGAGGTCGACGGCGGTCGCGGTCCACTTGACGTCGCCCGTGGCGCGATCCCGGCCCTCGTACACGTTCTCCGTCGAGGCCGACGGCTTCCACTCCGTGTCCATGTCGAGCAGGTTGACGAAGAAGTCGTTGGTCAGCGCCTCCGGCCTGTCCGTGAACACACCGTGCGGGGACTGCTTGAAACCGGTGTTCAGGGCCCGCATGCCGCCGGTCAGCACCGTCATCTCCGGAGCCGTCAGCGTCAGCAGGTTGGCGCGGTCCAGCATGAGGGTCTCCGGCGACAACTTCTCGCCCGTCCGCAGGTAGTTGCGGAACCCGTCCGCCTTCGGCTCGAGCACGGCGAACGACTCCACGTCCGTCTGCTCCTGCGAGGCGTCCGTGCGCCCCGGCGCGAACGGAACCGTCACGTCGTGCCCGGCGTTCCTCGCGGCCTGCTCGACGGCCGCGCAGCCACCCAGCACGATCAGGTCGGCGAGGGAGACCTTCTTCCCTCCGGACTGCGAGCCGTTGAACTCCTGCTGGACCTGCTCGAGCGTGCGCACCACCTCGGTCACCTCGGGGAGGTCGTTGACCTCCCAGTCCTTCTGCGGCGCGAGCCGTAGCCGCGCCCCGTTCGCCCCGCCGCGCTTGTCGGTGCCGCGGAAGCTCGCCGCCGCCGCCCAGGCGGCGCCGGCCAGCTGGGAGACGGACAGCCCCGAGTCGAGGATCCGACGCTTGAGGTCGGCGATGTCCGCGTCGCCGACGAGCTCGTGGTCGACCTCGGGCACGGGGTCCTGCCACAGCTGCGACTCGGGAATCCACGGGCCGAGGTAGCGTGAGACGGGCCCCATGTCACGGTGCAGCAGCTTGTACCACGCCTTGGCGAACGCCTCCGCGAGCAGCTCGGGGTTCTCGTGGAAGCGCTTCGAGATCGGCGCGTAGACCGGATCCATCTTCAGCGAGAGGTCCGTCGTCAGCATCATGGGCGCGTGGCTCTTCGACCGGTCGTGGGCGTCGGGCACCGTGCCCTGCGCCGCGGGGTCCGTCGGGGTCCACTGCTGGGCCCCGGCCGGGCTCGTCGTCAGCTCCCACTCGTACGTGAACAGGTTGTCCAGGTACCCGTTGTCCCACCTCGTCGGGTCGGAGGTCCAGGCGCCCTCCAGACCGCTGGTGATCGTGTCGGGGCCCTTGCCGGTGCCCGACGTGTTCCGCCAGCCGAGGCCCTGCTGCTCGACGGGGGCGGCCTCGGGCTCCGGACCGACGTACGAGGGATCCACCGCGCCATGGCACTTGCCGAACGTGTGGCCGCCGACGATGAGCGCGACCGTCTCCTCGTCGTTCATGGCCATGCGCGCGAACGTCTCGCGGATGTCGCGCGCCGCCGCGATCGGGTCGGGATTGCCGTTGGGCCCCTCCGGGTTGACGTAGATCAGGCCCATCTGCACGGCACCGAACGGACCGGTCAGTTCCCGGTCGCCGCTGTAGCGCTGATCGCCGAGCCAGGTGTCCTCGGGACCCCAGAAGATCTCCTCCGGTTCCCAGATGTCCTCGCGACCGAAGCCGAAGCCGAACGTCTTGAACCCCATCGATTCCATGGCGCAGTTGCCGGCGAAGACCAGAAGGTCGGCCCAGGAGATCTTCCGGCCGTACTTCCGCTTCACCGGCCAGAGCAGACGGCGCGCCTTGTCGAGGCTCGCGTTGTCCGGCCAGCTGTTGAGCGGGGCGAAGCGCTGGGCACCGGAGCCGCCACCGCCGCGGCCGTCCTCGATGCGGTACGTGCCCGCCGCGTGCCAGCTCATCCGGATGAAGAGCGGTCCGTAGTGCCCGTAGTCGGCGGGCCACCAGTCCTGCGACGTCGTCATCACCTCGATGACGTCCCGCTTCAGCGCGTCGACGTCGAGGGTCGCGAATTCCTTCGCGTAGTCGAAGTCGCCGTCCATCGGACTGGACTGCGGCGAGTGCGCGTGGAGGACCTGAAGGTCGAGCTGATTCGGCCACCAGTCCCGGTTCGTCCTGGGGCGATCCGGCGTAGGGGTGGGGGAGGGAATTACCGGGTTTTCGCTTTCGCTGCCGGACACGTCCGTCCTTCTTCCTGTCTCGTGATTTCCTGCAGGTGGCGTCCGTATGGTCGCGCACGGGGGACCGCACCGCACGGGAACACGCAGAGCACGCCCGGGTAAGGCACGCCGGAAAAAGCGGCGCCACGGGCGGCGGATCGCGGCTTCGGTGGTTGTGCCGCCCCGGGAGTGGGACGCTGATAGAGAGCTGGGGGCCCGTTCCGAGGAGAACCGGGAGGGCAGAATGGGACGTGATGTCCCGGCGCTGGAGTTCACCCGTGAAGACCGTCGCCGGTTCCGGAGCAAGATGCACTCGTGCCTCGACGTGTTCGCGCGGATGCTGCGCGAGTCGAGGTTCGATTTCGAACGGCCGCAGGTCGGTCTGGAAATCGAACTGAATCTCGTGGACGCAACCGGCGAGCCCGCCATGCGCAGCACGGAGGTTCTGGACGCGATAGCGGATCCCGCCTGGTCGACCGAGCTGGGCCGGTTCAATCTGGAGATCAACGTCGAGCCGAGGCGGCTCACCGCGGGTGGCCCCGACTCCTGGGAGCAGGAAATCCGCAACGCGCTCAACCATGCCGAGGAGAAGGCCGCGGAGATCGGCGCCCATCTCGTCATGATCGGAATTCTGCCGACGCTGGAGCTGAAGGACGCGGGCCCGGATTCGCTCTCCGAGAATCCGCGGTACCACCTGCTGAACGAGCAGATCTTCTCCGCGCGGGGCGAAGACCTCCTGATCTCGGTGGACGGCGTGGAGAGACTGCGGACCTACGCGGAGACGATCACGCCGGAGGCGGCGTGCACCAGCACGCAGTTCCACCTTCAGGTCTCACCGGACGAGTTCGCGGAGTACTGGAACGCCGCACAGGCCATCGCCGGCGTGCAGGTGGCCCTGGCGGCGAACTCGCCTTTCCTGTTCTCCAAGGAGCTCTGGCGCGAGACACGCATCCCGCTCTTCGAGCAGGCCACCGACACCCGGCCCGACGAGATCAAGGTGCAGGGCGTACGGCCCCGGGTCTGGTTCGGCGAGCGGTGGATCACCTCCGTCTTCGACCTGTTCGAGGAGAACACGCGGTACTTCCCCGCCCTGCTGCCGCTCTGCGACGACGAGGACCCGGAGGAGACGCTCGAACGTGGCGGGACCCCGGGACTGGCCGAGCTCACCCTGCACAACGGGACGGTCTACCGCTGGAACCGCCCCGTCTACGCCGTCGTCGACGGCGTGCCGCATCTGCGGGTGGAGAACCGGGTGCTGCCAGCCGGCCCCACGGTGGCCGACGTGCTGTCGAACGGCGCCTTCTACTACGGGCTCGTCCGCGCCCTCGTCGACGAGGACCGGCCCGTCTGGTCGCGGATGTCGTTCGCGGCGGCGGAGGACAACCTCCACGCCGCGGCCCGGCACGGAATCGACGCGCAGCTGTACTGGCCCGGCATGGGCGAGGTCCCGGCGACCGAACTGGTCCTGCGGCGACTGCTGCCGCTGGCCGACCGCGGGCTCGAACGGCTCGGCATGGACGCGGGCTGGCGGGAGCCGCTCCTCGGTATCATCGAGCAGCGCTGCGTCACCGGCCGTAACGGCGCGGTGTGGCAGTCCGAGATGTTCCACCACATCCAGGACATCTCCCATGCGGACCGCCACCAGGCGCTGCGACGGATGACCCAGCAGTACATCGAGTACATGCATCTGAACGCTCCGGCGCACACCTGGCCGGTCGAGTGAGACCACCCCGGAGACCTCCCGGAGGGCCGGCGACGCGACGTGACGCGCTCGGAGTGGCTCCTGGCCGCCGGTGATCGCGGCAACGACGCCACGTGCCTCGACAGACGTCGCCCCGGCTCGCCGTCCGCGGCCCGGTCGCTCGGGGCGACGCCGGTCGACCCGGACGCCGCCCGCCGAGGCTGCGGCGCCGGCGACGCGTTCCGGTACGGGCCGGGCCGGTCAGGGGGAGATCGTGTCCGCTGTGATCGGCACGCCGTTGGCGCGCAGCACCTTCCGGACGTCCAGGATCAGCGGGAACACCTCGTGATTCCGGTCCCCGCCCTGCTCGTCCCAGGCCCGCTGCTCGGCCTCCACCGCCATCCGGTCCTGGGCGAACACCCGTTCCGTGAACCGGCGGATGAACGGCCAGGCGAGGTCCAGCACTCCCGGGACCGACGGCTTCGCGATCATCAGGAGCCCGTACGCGTGGTTGGTGCGCTGCTCGGCGTCCTCCGGCACATAGGCGACCCAGAGGGAGAACGCGGGGAGTTCGGAATGCGTGGGCACCGCCTGGAGCGTCTGGTACGGGTATTCGGTGCGTACGGTCACGACGTCGGGGGAGTCGGCACCGCCGATCCCCTCGGCGGACAGCAGCCCGGCGCCGCGGTCTTTCCTGCCGCCGCCGGGAACGAAGAGATAGCGCGCCTCGACGAACCGCGGCCCGGTGTCGTAACCCAGGAGTTCGGGCCGGATCTTTCCCAGGACCCCCCGGTGGAGAAACTGGTGGTTCATGTCGAGCAGGTTCTCGTGCATGAAGGTGTAGTGACACCGCACGGTGCGCGAGAACGTCATGGTCTTGTGCTTGGGCGAGTGGAACTCCGGCAACTCGGGAAGCGGAGTCGTCGCCGCCTTCTCGGGATCCCCGGGAAAGACGAACACCAGTCCGTACATTTCGCGGACCGGGAAGGCGCGTACGCCGCGCGGCGGCCGGTCGACCCCCTTCGGGAGATAGGGGATCTGCGAGATGCGCCCGTTTCCGCGGTACGCCCACGCGTGGTAGCAGCATCGGAGCGTCTCGCCCTCCACGACTCCCATGCTCAGCGGTACCTGACGATGTGCGCACCGGTCCTCCAGCGCGAAGACCTCACCACTGGCACCGCGGTAGAGGGCGATCCGTTCGCCCGCGAACACGGCCGCGAACGCCTTTCCTCTGGGGACCTTCCGCGACAGGGCGACCGGATACCAGAAATCGGGATGGATTCCGATTCTCCGGAGGTCGGTGAGTGCCCCGGACTGTTCGTCGGTCGTACGCCGTGGTTGCGCCTCGGTCATTCATCACTCCCTCGCCGGGCGGGCCTTCGCTGCGGAACGTCTTCTTCTGCAGGGTGGCAGCGGGGGGACGCTTCGGCCACCGGGTGGCGGGCCGTCACCGCCGGCGCCCCGCCCTCCTCGTCGTCCCGGCCGTGACCCCTTCCAGCTCACGGCGGGTGTCACGGCCGGGAGAGGACGACGGCCGAACCGACCGGCACCAGGGCCGGCGGGGTGACGGCCGCCTCGCCCGGGGCCGCGCCGGTGTCGGCCTGGTCAGCCCCTCGCCGGACGGGGAGCGACGCACAGCCCCCAGATGATGAGGGCGTCGAGCGCGATGAACACAAGCGCCCACCCGGGTGTGTACGGCAGCCACATGAAGTTGGCGATCATACTGAGGCCCGCCAGCCCCACTCCCACGATCCGCGCCCAGGTGGCGCCCGTGAACAGGGCGCACCCGGTGAGTGCGATCACGATGCCCAGGATGAGATGGATCCAGCCCCATGCGGTGAGATCCAGCTCGTAGACGTAGTTGCGGGTCGCGATGAACACGTCGTCCTCGGCGATGGCCGAGATGCCTCCGAGCAGCGTCATGATGCCGCTGAAGAGCATGATCACGGCGGCGAACACCAGCCAGCCGCTGCTGTGCGTGGTCTCTCTCCGGCCGGGTTCGCTCACTTGTGTGGTCATGACAGGTTCCTCCCTGTCGTCTGGCCTGTCCGCCGGGACACCTCTCGGCGCGACGAGTCGGGTACATCCAATCTGACCCCGCGCCACCCCGGGCGCACGTCGACGACGGGTGGAGTGGCGCGCTCCGGATCTTGTGGGCCCGTGTCGGAACCGAACCCGTCGCGTTGGCACTCATGATCCGTGGGTTCCGGGTACGGCGCGCGCCGCGGCCGGGTCCTCCGGAGCCTCACGGCGCACCGCAGCCGTGTGCCGTGTCGAACGAGTCGAGGAATCAACGTGCCCCTGTCGTCCCATCGACGCCTTGCCCTCAGCACCACCCTGCTCGCCGCCCTCGCCGCCGGAGTCGTCCCCGCAACCGGCGCGGTCGCCGCACCGGCCGCTCCCGCCACCGTCACCACCTCCGACGCGGCCGCCGCGGCAGCGGCTGCCCGCCCCACCAGCCCCGCCCCCGACATGGAGGGCGTGGCCGCCGCCCTGAACGCGGCCATGGACAAGGGCGCGCCCGGCGCCATGGCCCGGTTCACCGGACCGCGAGTCGTGCGGACGGAGACCCTCGGTGTCCGCGACCGCGTCTCGGGCGCGCCCATGGACGCCGCCGCGCGCTTCCGGGTCGGCAGCGTCAGCAAGACCTTCTCCTCCGTCGTCCTGCTGCAGCTGGTGGACGAGGGCAAGCTGGAGCTGGACGCGCCGGTCAACCGCCACCTGCCCGGGCTGCTGCCCGACGACAAGATCACCGTGCGCCATCTGCTCACCCACCGCAGCGGGCTGGCGGACTACACCGACAAGATGTTCAACCAGACCGTCCCCGGCTTCGAGGCCGTACGGAACCGTGTCTTCAGCTACCAGGAGCTGGTGAACCTCTCCCTGGCCGAGCCGCGCACCACGCAGCCCGGCGTGGCGTACAAGTACTCGAACACGAACTTCGTGGTCGTCGGCATGCTCATCGAGAAGATCGCCGGCGGTCCGGTCGCCCAGGAGTACGAGCGCCGCATCATCAAGCCGCTGGGCCTGCGGAACACCTCGTACGTGCACCCCGACACCCGGATCGCCGGGCTGCACGCGCGCGGCTACCTGCACCCCGACGAGGCCGGCGCGGCGCTCGTGGACTCCACCGAGCAGACCGTGTCCTGGGCGCAGTCGGCCGGGGCGATCATCTCCAACCCGGCGGACCTGAACACCTTCATGACCGCGCTGATGCGGGGCAGGCTGCTGTCGCCGAGGATGCTCGACGCGATGACGACCGTCACCCCGACGGACGCCACCAACACGCGGTTCTACGGCCTCGGTCTGCGCCGCTACGACCTGTCCTGCGGCACCCAGGTGTTCGGCCACACGGGGACCGTGCAGGGCTTCTACACCTACGCCTTCGCCACGCGGGACGGCCGGCGCAGCCTCGCCGCGATGGCGAACACCTCGAACCGGGGTGTGGCCAACACCGCCCTGGGCGGAACGCTGGAGGCCGCGTTCTGCGGCAAGAAGCCGGCGACGGCGAAGTCCGCGTCCCCGGCGGAGCGCGGCTTCTCGGTGCTCCCGGCCGAGCAGGACCTGCCCGAGCGCGGCTGACCCATGACCCCGCCCCGCCCGCGCGCAGTCGCGGGCGGGGCCGGGCGCGATCCACCTCGGGGGCCATGGCGAGGACCGCGTACCCCCACCCTGCCACCGGCCGTCGGCGCGCAGAAGAGCCGTGCACGAAAGAACCGCGGGCATATTCCGCGGCGGCCACGCCGGCCCCCGTGCTCGGCCACGCCGGCCCCCGTGCTCGGCCACGCAGCCCTCCCCGTGCGGGGCCGGGTCGCCGCCTCCGGCGTGTCACGCGCTCGTCGCGGCCTCACGGCGCTCCACGATTTCGATCTTCGCCGGGGTCTCGGAACCGAGGCGACGGACCTCCGGCCGGCCGCACGCCGCACGCCGCACGCCGACACTCATCAGGTCGACGGTCGCCCCGTCCGGGATCCCGCGCCCCCGCACCTCGCCGTCCGCCTCCAGGCAGAGGACCTGACTCTCCGGGCCTCGCAGGGCCACCACCAGGCACGTCTGTCGGCCCGCCGACTCACACCGTCGGCCGGTCGGGTGTGTGACGAGCGTTACCGAGCATGATCGTCCGTGGTCACACCGACGCAACGGACGACGCGTACCGTCGGGGCCACGCTCGATCGACAGAGAGGCCCAGCCCGTGCTCCCACAGGACTCGTCGGCCGCTGTCGCCCAGGTGCGCACCGTCTGCTCCTACTGCGGCGTGGGCTGCGGTCTGCTCCTCGACATCGCCGCGGGCCCCGACGGCCGTCGCACCGTCCTCAAGGCCTCGGGGGACAAGGCACACCCCGCGAACCGCGGCAGGCTGTGCACCAAGGGCGCGACGACGGCCGAGATGCTCGCCGCGCCGGGCCGGCTGACCACCGCGCTCGTACGCCCGGACCGCGGGGCCGAGCCCCTGCCCGCCCCGGTGGACGAGGCGATCACGAGCACGGCCCTGCGCCTGAGGGCCGTCATCGACGAGCACGGACCGGACGCCGTCGCGCTGTACGTGTCCGGGCAGATGAGCCTGGAGGCGCAGTACCTCGCGAACAAGCTGGCCAAGGGCTACATACGCACCCGGCGGATCGAGTCCAACTCCCGGCTGTGCATGGCGAGCGCGGGCAGCGGCTACAAGCTCTCCCTCGGCGCCGACGGCCCGCCCGGTTCGTACGAGGACTTCGAGTGGGCCGACGTCTTTCTCGTCATCGGCTCGAACATGGCCGACTGCCACCCCATCCTTTTCCTGCGCATGATGGAGCGGGTGAAGGCGGGCGCCCGGCTGATCGTCGTCGACCCGCGGCGCACCGCGACCGCCGACAAGGCCGACCTCTTCCTCCAGATCACCCCGGGCACGGACCTGGCCCTGCTCAACGGGCTGCTCCACCTGTTGCACGAGAACGGGCACACGGACGCCGACTTCATCGCCGAGCGCACCGAGGGCTGGGACGCGATGCCGGGCTTCCTCGCCGACTACCCGCCCGCGAAGGTCGCCGCGATCACCGGGCTGCCGGAGGCCGACATCCGGCGCGCGGCGGAGTGGATCGGCACGGCGGGGGAGTGGACGAGCTGCTGGACCATGGGGCTCAACCAGTCCACGCACGGCACCTGGAACACCAACGCCCTGATCAACCTCCATCTGGCGACCGGCGCGATCTGCCGCCCTGGCAGCGGCCCCTTCTCCCTCACCGGTCAGCCCAACGCCATGGGCGGACGGGAGATGGGGTACATGGGACCGGGCCTTCCGGGACAGCGCTCCCTGCTCGTCGGCGAGGACCGGGCGTTCGTCGAGGAGCTGTGGGGGCTGGAGCCCGGCACCGTGCGCGAGGACGGATCCGGCACGGGCACCGTCGACCTCTTCCGGCGCATGGCCGACGGCGAGATCAAGGCCTGCTGGATCATCTGCACCAACCCCGTCGCCTCCGTCGCCCACCGCGGCACCGTCATCGAGGGCCTGGAGGCGGCCGAACTCGTCATCACACAGGACGTGTTCGCCGACACCGAGACCAACGCCTACGCCGACGTCGTACTGCCCGGCGCCCTGTGGACCGAGACCGAGGGCGTACTGATCAACAGCGAGCGCACCCTCACCCTCGCCCGGCCCGCCGTCGATCCACCGGGGGAGGCGCTCGCGGACTGGCGGATCATCGCGCGGATCGCCTGCGCGATGGGGTACGAGGAGGCGTTCACCTACGGCAGCGCCGAGGACGTCTTCGAGGAGATCAAGCGCGCCGCGAACCCGAAGACCGGGTACGACCTGCGGGGCGTGACGTACGAGCGGCTGCGCGCCACGCCCGTCCAGTGGCCCGCTCCGGCCGCTGACGGCCCGGACCGCAACCCGATCCGCTACCTCGGGGAGGACGGCGGTCCGGTGTTCCCGACGGCGAGCGGACGCGCGGTGTTCTTCGCCCGCCCCCACCTTCCGGCGGCCGAGATGCCCGACGACGACTATCCGTTCGTCCTCAACACCGGGCGGCTCCAGCACCAGTGGCACACCCTCACCAAGACCGGCAGGGTACCCGCGCTCAACCGGCTCGCCCCCGGGCCGTTCGTCGAGATCCACCCGGAGGACGCGGAACGCCTCGGCATCGCGGAAGGCGACTCCGTCGAGGTCGCCTCGCGGCGCGGCCGGGCCGTGCTGCCCGCGGTCGTCACCGACCGGGTGCGCCCGGGCTGCTGCTTCGCGCCGTTCCACTGGAACGACCTGTTCGGCGAGTACGTGAGCATCAACGCGGTGACCAACGACGCCGTCGACCCCCTCTCCCTCCAGCCCGAGTTCAAGATGTGCGCGGTGACCCTGACGAAGGTCGCGGCCCGCGCGGAAGAACTGCCCGCGCTCGTCGAGCCGGTACAGCTCGTCGAGCCGGTACCGGTCGTCGGGCCGTTCCCGGTCGTCGGGCCGTCCGCGATCTCCGGGCCGTTCACGCACGCGCCCTCCGCCGTCCTGCCTGGCGCGGCGGCCGTCTTCGGGCTGGACACCACACCCCCGCCCGCGCTCGCCGAGCACGAACGCCGGTATCTGCTGGGCTTCCTCGCGGGGCTGGCGTCCGGGGCGCCCGGTGTTCCCGTACTGCCGCCGGGCGCGCCGTTCAGCGACGAGCACGCGCGCTGGGTGAACGGCGTGCTCGCGGGCCTGTACTCCCGAGCGCCGCAGTCCGTCGCGGAGGCCGTGGTGGGCAACACGACCACCGGACGTGAGGTCGTCGTGCTCTGGGCCTCCCAGACGGGCAGAGCCGAAGGGCTCGCCGCGTCCGCCGCCGAGCGGCTCTCCGCGGCGGGCCACCGAGCCGCGCTCCTCGGCATGGACGGCACCGATCCCAAGTCCCTGCCGCCCACCGCCGACCTCCTGCTCATCACCAGCACCTTCGGCGACGGCGACGCCCCGGACAACGGCACCGGCTTCTGGGACGCGCTCACGGCCGGGGACCCACCGAGCCTGGAGGGCCGGCGCTATTCCGTGCTCGCCCTCGGCGACTCCGCGTACGACGACTTCTGCGGCCACGGTCGCCGCCTGGACCGGCGCCTTGACGAGCTGGGCGCCGTCCGCCTGGCACCGCGCACCGACTGCGAGCCGGATGACGAGCACTCCGCCGACGCCTGGCTGGAGCAGGTCCTCGACCGGCTCACCGGAGAGCCGGCGTCCGAGGCCGCACCGTCCGCCGCTCCCGCTCCCGCTCCCGCCCCCGCCCCCGCCCCTCCCGGCGCGGCTCTCGGTACGGCCAGGCCCACTCCCGCCACCGCACGGCTGACGGGCAATCGACTGCTCAGCCTGGAGGGGGCGGGCAAGGAGGTCCGCCGGTTCACGTTCGACACCCGGGACAGCGAGACTCCGCTCCGCTACGACGCCGGCGACGCCCTCGGTGTGCACCCCGTCAACTGCCCGGACCTCGTGAACGAATGGCTGGCGGTCACCGGGGCCGATCCGGCCGCCACGGTCGAGGTCGCGGGCATCGGCGTGGTCGGATTCGCCGAGGCCCTGCACCGGCACCTGGACATCACCCGGCTCACCCCCGCCTTCCTCGCGTTCGTCAACGAACGCACCGGCGACCGCGACCTGAAGAAACTGCTGCGCCCCGACAACAAGGGCGAACTCGCCCGCTGGTCCTGGGGCCGGCAGGCCGTCGACGTCATCGCCGAGCACGCGGTCCGCGCCACCGCGCAGGAGTGGGCGAGCGTCCTCAAGCGCCTCCAGCCGCGCCTGTACTCGATATCCTCCAGCCCGCTCACCGACCCGGACGAGGTGGCGGTGACGGTCTCCGTGGTCCGGTACGAGAACATCCACGGCCGCCCCCGCAAGGGAGTCTGCTCGCCGTTTCTCGCCGACGCGCCGCTCGGCGCCGCCGTGCCGGTCTTCGTCCAGCGCTCCCCCCACTTCCGGCCTCCTGCGGACCCCGCCACGCCGATGGTCATGGTCGGTCCGGGGACGGGTGTGGCGCCCTTCGTCGGTTTCCTCGAAGAACGCAGGGCTCGCGGCCACGTGGGCCCGAACTGGCTCTTCTTCGGGGAGCAGCACCGCGCCACGGACTTCCTCTACGAGGACGAGCTGACCGCCTGCCTCGCCGAGGGCACCCTCAGCCGGCTCGACACCGCCTTCTCGCGTGACCAGCGCGCCAAGGTCTACGTCCAGGACCGGATGCGCGAGCACGGCCACCAGCTCTGGAACTGGCTGCAGGACGGCGCGCACGTCTACGTCTGCGGCGACGCCTCGCGGATGGCCAAGGACGTGGACCGTGCACTGCGCGACATCGCCGTCGCCCACGGCGGTCTCGACGAGGAGGGGGCGGCGGTGTACGTCAAGCAGCTCGCGGCCGGCAAGCGGTACGTCCGCGACGTCTACTGACACATGTGCGCCCCTACGCGCCCCTCTGTGCGCGCACCCGCCTTGTGTGCGCGCACCCGCCCCAGGGCGTCAGAGCGCCACGGCGGTCGCCTCGGTGGCCTTGACGCTGGTCCAGACGGCCGTTCCGTCGGCGAGGCCGAGTTCGGCAGCGGCCTGAGGGGTGATCTCGGCGACGAGGTCGGGCGCCTCGTCCGAGGTGATCAGCACGCGGAGCCGGCTGCCGCTCGCCGTGATCTCCCGTACGGTGCCGGGCCAGACGTTACGGGGGCTGCCTCCCGGCCTGTCGCGGTGGACGGAGACCGCCTCGGGCGCGATGACGGCGAGCGCCTCCGTACCGGCCGGGAGCGTCTCGGCGACGACCAGGGTGCCCCCCGCGGCGAGCGCGAGGCCCTCGGCCGTGGCGGTGCCGGGCCAGGCGTTGCGGCCGAGCATCCGGGCGACCCAGGGCGAGCGCGGGTGACGGCTCACCTCGGCGGGAGAGGCGTCCTGGAGCGCGCGGCCCTCGTCGAGCACGAGGACCCGGTCCGCGAGGGAGACGGCCTCGACGGGGTCGTGGGTGACGATCAGACAGACGCCGCCGAAGCTCCGGAGGTGTGAGCGCAGGGTGTGGCGCACATGGGCCCGCGTGGTCTGGTCGAGGGCGGCGAGCGGCTCGTCGAGTACCAGGAGACGCGGGCGCGCGGCGAGCGCCCGGGCGAGCGCCACGCGCTGGGCCTGGCCTCCGGAGAGCTGAGCGGGGCGCCGATGGCCGAGGTGCCCCACGCCGAGGCGGTCGAGCCATCGCTGTGCGGTGCGCCGGGCCTCCGCCCGGGACACCCCCTGGGCGCGCAGTCCGTACGCCGTGTTGGCGAGCGCCGACAGATGGGGGAAGAGGGCGCCGTCCTGAGGCACCCAGGCGACGCGCCGACGGTGCGGCGGAAGGCGGGTCACGTCGACGTCGCCGAGGCGGAGATCCGCGTGGGCGCGCGGTGTGAGGCCGAGGAGGGCCCGCAGGAGCGTCGTCTTCCCCGCGCCGTTGGGGCCCACGACGGCGATGGTCGTGCCGGGCCCGGCGTCCAGGGTCAGACGGGTGAAGCCGGTGACCTCGGCGTGCAGGGCCCACTCCTCCCGAGGAGCAGACGCCCGCGATTCGGCCGGGCCGAGGGAGCCGTCCCGGGGAGCCGGGTCCGCGTGCGCCCCGTCCGGCGGAACCCCGTCGACCGGAGGCGGCCGCTGCTCGGCGCGCCCCGAAGGGCCGGTCCACCGTCCGCGCAGCGCGATCAGGACGGCCATGGCGATGACGAGCAGCAGGAGCGAGACGGAGGTCGCCGCCTCCGGCTCGTCCTGGAGCAGCAGATACACCTGGAGAGGCAGGGTCTGCGTGGCGCCGGGCAGGTTCCCGGCGAAGGTGATGGTGGCACCGAACTCGCCGAGCGCCCGGGCCCACGTCAGGGCCGCGCCGGCGATCAGCCCGGGCGCGACCATCGGCAGGGTGACGGTGAAGAAGACCCGTACCGGCGATGCGCCCAGCGAGGCCGCCGTCTCCTCGTACCGGGGACGCAGCCCGCCCAGCGCACCCTCCAGGCTGATCACCAGGAACGGCATGGCGACGAAGGTCGCCGCGAGGACCGCGCCCGAGGTGTGGAAGGGGAGCGTGATGCCGAAGGTGGACTCCAGCCACGGACCGAGCAGCCCGCGGCGGCCGAACGCGAGGAGCAGCGCCACGCCGCCGACGGTGGGTGGGAGCACCATCGGCAGCAGGACGAGCGAACGGACGATCGCCTTGCCCGGGAAGGACACGCGGGCCAGCAGCCAGGCCAGCGGCACGCCCAGGACCAGGGACAGGCCGAGCGACCAGAACGACACCACCAGGGAGAGCCGAAGCGCCTGCGTCGTGCCCGGGGAACCGAGGTGGTCCACCAGCTCGCCCCACTGCGTCCGTACGAGGACGCCGATCAGCGGCAGTACGAGGAAGGCAACGGCCAGCAGCGCGGGAATCGCCAGCGCGAGGGGCGCGCGGGCGCCCTGCGCGCGGCGGCCGGTTCTCTTCATCGACGGTCCTTGTGGGTCGGAGGGGAAGGGGCTGTCCGTCTCCCCGGAACGGGCAGCCCTGTCGGCACCCCGCTCCGGCTACGGCTTCTGGAAGCCGGCGTTCTGGAGGATCTTCTGTGCCTCCGGGGAGGACAGCCAGGCGACGAACGACGCGGCGGCCTCCGCGTTCTCGGACTCCTTGAGCACGGCGGCCGGGTACTGGGCGATCGCGTTCTGTGCGTTCGGGATCTCGACGGCGTCGACCTTGTCCTCGGCGCTCTCGGCGTCGGTCCTGTAGACGAGACCGGCGTCGGCCTCGCCGAGTTCGACCTTGCTGAGCACGGCGCGGACGTTCGGCTCCTGGGAGACCGGTTCCACCGTGATCCTCTGGGCGTCGAGGACCTGCTTGCTGTACTCGCCGGCCGGCACCTCGGGTGCGGCGAGCACGACCTTGAGCTTGGCGTCCGCGAGGTCCTTCAGCTCGTCGACCTTGTGCGGGTTCCCCTCGCCGGTGACGATGACCAGACGGTTCTCGGCGATCACGGCCGGAGCGCCGGTGTCCGCCTTCACCTTGGCCATGCTCCTGGTGTCGGCCGTGACCAGGGCGTCGGCCGGCGAGCCCTGCGCGACCTGGGCCACCAGTTCCTGCGAGCCCGCGAACGAGAACGTGATCTTCGTGCCCGGATGCGCCTTCTCGTACGCGGCGCCGGCCGTCCTGAACACGTCGGTCAGGGATGCGGCGGCCAGGACCGTGAGGTCGGCCCTCGGCACGCCCGACGTGGACGAGGACCCCGAGGCCGGGCCGTCCGTGGATCTCTCGGAGCCGTCGTTGCCACAGGCGGCGGTGAGGGGAACGAGCAGGGCGGCCGTCACGACGGCGGCGGCGACGCGGCGGCCGGTGAACGTGCGGGACAGGGACATGCGGTGGGACTCCTTGAGAAGCTCGTACGGATGGTGTGACGAGCCGCGCCGGTGACGGACGCCGCCGCTCGGAACGTGCGTGAGGGGTCAGGTGCGGTCGATGTGCACGCTGGTCGACTTCACGCGGGCGGTGGCCTGCACGCCGACTTCCAGTCCGAGTTCGTCCACGGCCTCCCGGGTGAGGAGGGAGACGAGCCGGTGGGGGCCCGCCTGGATCTCCACCTGCGCCGCGACGTCGCCGAGCTTGATCGCGGTCACGATGCCGGGGAAGGCGTTGCGCGCCGAGGTGTAGGACGCCGCGGCGTCGTCGTCACCGCTCTGGGCGATCTCCACGGAGAAGGCGGCCAGATCCCGGCCGTCGATGAGCCGACGGCCGCTCTCGTCGCGATGGGTCGCGACGCGGCCGGCGTCCGCCCAGCGACGGGCGGTGTCCGGGCTGACGCCGAGCAGACGTGCCGCCTGCCCGATGGTGTAGGACTGCATAAGCGACACGGTAGAGCGATTCAGCTGGCATCTGCAACAAACCCGTAGGACTGTCCATGGCGGATGCGAGGTCGTATGGAGGAAGGGACGAACCTCGGCACGCTCCCACGGTTCCGTAGGACTCCGGCGCACTGTCGAGGGCTCGGCGGGCACCCATCCGGATCCCCGTGACGGTGCCGACGCAGCGCGCCCCGCACCTGGTCGGAGGGGACGACCGGCCGTGTGCCGGCCAGGGTCCATCCGACGGAACGCGACCTGTCCCGCCTGGATCGCCGACCGGGCCCGCGGGCCGCGCTGCTCCGCCGCCGACGGCCGCCGGGAGTGGCGCAGGTCGACAGGGACGTCCGTCGACCTCACCCGCGGTCCACGCGCAGCCGACCTCCGTCGGCGCACCGGCGGACGGTCTGCGAACTCACTCCGGGCAGGTCCGCTGCCTCTCCGATGCCTCCCTGGCCGCCGTCGGTCTGACCGCGACTCTCCCTTGTCCGCCCGATGATCACGGGTTAATGTGCCCCGGCCCCGGCGCTCGTCGGGCGATCACTGCGGGTGGGGGACATGGCGGAGGACATCGACGCGCTGCCGAGGGGCGCGGGCGTGTGGGGGCAGGTCGTCGCGGGTCTGTTGCTGGTGCCGGCGCTGGGGCTCGGCGCGTGGGCCCTGGGGGAGACGGCCGACACGGGTGGCGGCCCGCCGCGGGCCGCGGCGTGCTCGGACGGGGAACCCGAGACGCGGGGGAGGACCGCCGAGGCGCGCGGGCGGCTCTCCGGCGACCAGCTGTGCGAGGCGCTGAACCGCCCCGATCTCGCCCGGCTCCTGGGCACCCCGGGGGAGCTGGCGACGTCCGCCCACGGCAGCGACGGCTCCCTCAAGCTCGCGGGCGCCGCCAGGGACATCGCCACGCCCACGTCCGAGGTCGAGTTCGCGACCTACACCGTGACGCTGGCGGCCACCTACGACGGACGCCCGGTGGCCGGATACACCCCGTTCGGCGGGCACGGCGCCGAGGAGCGAACGGTGCTGGGCCGCCCGGCGGTCCTCTACTCCGACCAGACCGTCAGCATCCGCTTCCGCCTCGACGGGAGCGACGCCGAGACCGGCCCCGGCGTCCCGGCCCGCACGATCGTCGTGGCCCGGGACACCAGGGACAGCGGCGGCTCCTACGAGGTGACCCTCTGGCGCCAGGACGGCGCGGTGCCGGACGACGCAGTGCTGCTCCGGGTCGCTGAAACGGTCCTGCCGACGCTCCCGGGGTGGACCCCCGCGAGCGCCGTACGGCAGTGACCGGACTCCGCTGGGTCCTGTCGTCGAAGTCCCGGCTGCCCGGCGGCGTCTGGCACGCACGCTCGCCGCGTTGTCGGTCGTCGGCGCAGCCCGCTGCGCTCTCCTCCCTCCGC